>NZ_JUEE01000138.1:0-72668 GCF_000802135.1 Desulfosporosinus sp. BICA1-9 | reverse complement strand
AAGGAAGCACTTAGCTGGGTTTCGATCTTGTCCGGCAGTTCTTTTAAGACATCTTTTTTCAATCGCCTTAGAATGAAAGGGTTAATATGTCGACTTAGTTCGGTAAGAATATTTGAGTCTTCCCCTTTAATTATGGGGATTTCAAATTTTTTGCGGAAGTCCTGGTGGGAGAGGAGATAACCAGGCATAATAAAATTAAAGAGGGACCAAAGTTCGGAAAGCGAGTTTTCAATGGGCGTCCCGGTAAGTGCAAAATAGCTTTTGGCCTTAATTTGCTGGACAGATTTTGCGTTCAGAGTTTGTGGGTTTTTGGTGTGTTGGGCTTCATCCAAAAAACAGTAGGAAAAGTCTAATTTAGCAAATTCATCGATGTCCCGCCGAAGTATAGGATATGAAGTAACGACTAGATCACACTGATCATCTATTTCGGACAATTGCGTCTGTCTTTCCTGGGGATTGCCCTCCACGACAAGGACTCGAAGAGTAGGGGTGAATTTCTTCGCTTCTTCTTGCCAGTTATAGATCAACGAGGTGGGAGCAATAACCAAAGCAGGGGCAGAGGTGGTCAATTTTGCGGATAGAATGAAGGCCAGAACTTGCAAAGTCTTACCCAGCCCCATATCGTCGGCGAGGATTCCTCCAAGACCATAGGATGCTAATGTTTTAAGCCATTGAAATCCAGTCTTCTGGTAGTCTCTTAAGATATGATGCAACTCATCAGGTATTTCAAATTCTCCGTCTTGAGGCTCTAAGATGCTTTGCACTAATTGCTTAAAGGCTTTATTGCGTTGCACTCCAGGTAAGTTGGCTTGGCGCAGAAAGCTATCTATATACATGGCACGGTACTTAGGCAGATTGAGCAGTTTTTCATTCAGATCTGAGGCTTTAAGGTCTAAATTTTCAATGAGTTGGGCGACAGCGTTCATCTCCGGCTGATTTAGATCGAGGAAAGATCCATCGCGAAGGCGATGGTATTTTTTCTTTAAATGTAGAGAATGAAAGATATCCGATAATTCATTTTGATCGATATCAGTATATTGAAAGGATATTTCCAAGATATCTAAAGTTTCGTCTAAGCGAACTTGGCCGGAAAACGTCGTAGAGGTGCGGATTTTGAGCCTGAATTGATCCGAATAATAGAGTTCTGCAAGGTCTCTCAGTTGAGGAAGCCAATTGACGGTAAAATCAAAGATTTTATCATCGTCTTCAAGGTAAATTTTCCCTTTAGATACGATAAAATCGGCGTGTTCCAGAATGTTGAGGATCATTCGTTCCTGATTGACAGAACGGATGAGAATAACATCGCTGGCAGCGGACTCGTTACTAGTATCCCGGGTCGCAGAAAATGGATTAATGATGGTCTCTCCATAGTGGAATTCTAAACGAGCTGTGATGCCCATCTCGTTAGAACGATCAAAATAGATTTTGGCTTGTAAGCTTTCTTGAGTAAATTTATCTTCTAGGACAGGATCAATGATTACGGGACCTAATTTCCCGATTAAGGGCAGGGCTTCTGAGGCGAAAAGCTCCTTCTGGGCTGCTGGAATCACAATATTGGTCACGGATCCTTGGCGAAGGGCTGACAGGAGAGGTAAAAGGAGTTCTTTTTGGTTGGGGGAAGCTTGATGGATTTTAGCTTGGTAAACGTAGTAACTCCCATCATCCGTCAGTTGGAGGGGCATTTCTTCAGTTTCGAGTGTTAATGCCAGATCCTGACCTTGTGATTGGAGGGAAAATTCGATGGGTAGCCCATGCCGAATAATTTGAGTGGGTGTGGGAGGGGGAGCTTCAAAGCTCCAAGAAAACACTTTATCCCCCAAAGCGTCTAAAAACTTAGTTAAATAATAGCCCGTCAAGGGTAACAATTTTTGATTGAGCACGGTTGTCGCGTAAAAGGGCCCTTGCATCTCGATTATGGCTGAATGTTGGTCATTCATTTCTTGAAGCATGGCAATTACCCTACGATCTTCCTCTTTGAAAGTTTGTCTCGTAGGTTCCAGGGTAAATTGCTTACCAAATTCTAGCGAGCGGCCTGATTTAAGCGCAGTAAGAAATTGTCCGATATCTTTTACAACATAGAGTCGCTGCAGACCTACTCTAAGTTGTAGATGTGTAGAAAGCCGATGGCTGGGCAGGGTTTGGAGTTCCATGTTTAGAGTCAGTTCTTCATAAGGAGTTTCCTGTCGTTGATTCGCAAAAACAGTGAGAAGCTCATCAACCACGCGGCTTTGAACGACAGGGTCTGTCCAAGCTGACGGTAATTTTTGTTGGGCTGTTTTTAAGACGGCGATAACATGTTTGCAGGCTCCTGGATAGTCTTTGAAGGCTGGGCATGTGCAGCGATATGAGCGTACGGAGTTGTCCCTCTCGAAGGCTAGTTGAACAACATAGCGTAAACCTCCGATGACAGAAGCGTTTATTAGGCCTTTATCGGGGGAAAAACTGAAATTGTAGACTCTACCAGCCGCGTAATAGGAAAGCCCTTTTTTATATACACGATCATTATCCGCTAGATCTTGAATTATTTGTTCAGAGAGGTAAAAGCGAGGCATGAATATACTCCTTTGGCAGTAATATTTGCTGAGTTAGATAGGGGTATCAGTTAAGAATATCATAGTTTGAGTCTACTCGTCTAATTTAGGGGCCAGAGAGTTGATCTGAGTTGTTCTTTGCTCAATTTACTGATGATAAATCTAGCGACGGATCGTTGAAAATGATGGAATGAATAATTTAATATTATGATAAGATTGTATTATATTGTATATTATTGTTGTGTGTGATATATTAGCGAAGGTATATCCTATAGGCCTAAAGGCCTGCTTTAGGTCATGTTTTCTGTGATGTATTAGGCCATGATCAATTTAATACCTCTGCGATAACGGCAAACTCAGTGAGAACTGAGGGCGCAAAGCCACGGGTCTTAACACATTATGGTGAAGAAAGCCGGATATCGAAAAAACTTGTCGCCGTATACTTATTTGGCGTCTTTTGTTGTATAAGGAGGAAAGTTGGTTTTGATAACAAAGTTGGAACCCCTAACAATGAACAGCTTTGAAATTGGAGAACTTTCAGAGCTTGATCTATATGATATACAAGGAGTATTGTTGTTATCTAAAGGTAAGCCAATTACCACAAAAATCCATGAACTTCTTCTCCAACGAAAGTTATATACTTTACAATATGATTTGGAGAATTCTCATCCTCCCAATGAAGAACGTAGATTTCCTTCCTCGGAGTACCGTTTTATCGTAGGCTATGTTCGCAAAGTCTTTGAAAGCGTCTGCCTTTTTAGCTCTACACGTTTAATCGATTCGTTTGCTATTGTTGATAAAATTATCAACGAGTTAGAAGGAAATTCCCGTGTCTATATAGATTTTAATGAATTTCGAAACTTTGATAATTATACATATATTCATTCCGTAAATGTTGCGTTATTAGCTACTCTAGTAGGGTTGAAAATGGGGTTTTCAGGACAAAAACTAAGAACTTTATCTATGGGTGCGATGTTTCATGATTTGGGTAAAAGTTCTTTGCCCCTTGAAATACTGAATAAACCTTCGGGCTTAAATAGAGAAGAATTTACGATTATTAAAAAGCATCCAGAGATGGGTGAGGAAATGCTTAAATACTCCAATATCTCAAAGGAGATTCTCAGCATAGTCCGTCATCATCATGAACGTTGGAATGGCGAGGGCTATCCGGATGGTTTAAGACAGAGAGCTATTACGACTAATGCACAAATCGTTGCAGTTGCTGACGTTTTTGATGCCCTTGTTGCGGATCGACCCTACCGCAAAGGGTTGCCCCCCTATCACGCTTTAGAAATCATCGTGGCTGGTTCCGGGAAAGATTTTGATCAAGAGATTGTACACTGTTTTGAACAGTGTTTAATACTTTATCCGCAAGGTTCTATAGTTACCTTAAATACAGGTGAAATGGGTACAGTCGTCGGTATTCATTACAATTATCCGAGTAGACCTCTCATAAGAATTTTTTTTGATAAAAACGGAAAATTCGTTAACGAGGAACTAATCTGCGATTTGCTCAAGGATTTAACCAGGTTTGTGCAATCGGTCAGTTTTAACCACGTTACTTAGAGAATGAAGGAGACTGATGGCTCGTTATTTCGGTGTCGAAAATTGTATACAGTTTGATTGCAGGAAAAATGTGCACTTGCGCAGAAACAGTGATAGAATAATTAGATAATCAAAGTGTAAACAATCAACCAGACAAGCTGGCATATGAAGCTTTGGGGGGGATGTTCCGTGCTTATTACCTGCGATAACAACATGCAAATGGGCTATATCTACCTTATGCCTAATCAAACGACTGACGAGTATACCCTCGAGAAAAGCGATATCGGGCTTTACTATGATGTGAACAGTCTTAGCATTCCAAGAATTAAATGGCATAGCATGGGTCAAAGTTTGAGTCAAATGCGTTTGGCAACGAAGACGTATAGAGAGTCAGTGGATAAATCGTTTCATTGTGAATATTGGAATGACCTAGATAGTGAAGGCTACATGATGGGAATCGAATTGTATTTAACTGAAGAAACCTTTTTACCGTTAGTGGCCCATCAGGCCTTTAAGCTTTACGATATACGATGGCGGAACAGTGATTTCAGGATGCTTACGCTAGATGCCTATCATGATGTTCTGAATAAAAACAATGTTATCTATCCTTTAACCTCTGAAAAAGATGCTTTTGTGATCGTTGCTATTGATCCATCATCAAAAATCGGGAAGATAATGGCGCTGATTTCTGCAAGGGATGATTTATATCCCATCAATTATTTGAGAAACCCATTGTTTATGTTAGCAAATTCAAGCCGCTATCTAAGTCGGGATTAGTATCAAACTAGAGATAGGAATAGGCCACGACGAGGTCGTGGCCTATTCCTATTGCAGGTCTCTTTTTCCTATATTATAGTTAAGCAGTAAAGAAAATTTAAAAGCGATGATCTATTAATATTTTAACAGATCTTTAACCACAGCATAATTTGGACTTTACACACAAAGTATAATATAGAATGAACTAAAGATATTAAGATCCAAACCAAGGTTTGCCTGATAATATAAAATGAGGTGATTAAAATGGAACTATTGGTTGACTTGCATACTCATACCATAACAAGTGGACATGCCTACAGTACTATTACTGAAAATGCGCAAGCAGCCTCTCGCAAAGGGCTCAAATTGATGGGAATGACGGACCATGGTCCAAGTATGCCAGGTGCACCTCATCTGTACCATTTTGGTAATTTGTCAATTCTTCCTGATGAGATTTTTGGGGTGAAACTATTGCCAGGGGTTGAAGCAAATATTACGAACTATGAAGGTGAGTTAGATATGCCCATCCCTTATTTAGCTAAGCTGAAGCTGGTTCTTGTTGGGCTTCATCCGATCTGCTATCCCGGAGGGACAGGTGAACAAAATACTCAAGCCTTTATAAAAGCGATGGAAAACCCATATACGGATATGATGGTTCATCCGGGACGTCCACATTTTGAAATGGATCTTGAGCGAATTGCCTATGCCTCGGCTCTTTTAAATGTTCCGGTTGAGATAAACAATAGTTCACTTTCCACAATCAAAGAAAAAAGTGGAGCCCTTGAGAATTGCCGTTTTATTGCCCGTTATATGGCCAAGTTCAAAGGCCCCGTGATTTTAGGCAGTGATGCACATTTTTGGGATCGAGTCGGTGAATTCGGTGAAGCCCTAGAATTAGTTCGTGAGGCAGGGATTTCTCAGCACCAGATTCTTAACACTTCACCTGAGCGAGTGCTGGATTACTTGGCGACACGTCGTAAACATAGACCACTCATTGATCCATTATCGCCTAAATCGCAGCTAAGCATTGCTTAGAGTGAGGTTGGCTTTTCCTTTTTGCAGCGGAGGGATTCGACTTATTAGAGGAGCTACTCTGACTTTCTTCCTGCTAATCCGCAATGAATTTCGCAAGAGTTGAAGGAATATCCCAAATTCTGACGAATAATGCTTGAATGGAGAAAAAGAAACAGAAGAGGGGTTCGGATTTTATTATGCTAACTGTAGAAAAAATCGGTGGTACATCAATGCTCCAATTTCAGACTGTGCTTAATGACATAATTGGCTTCCCAAGTTCAGAAGATTTTCGTTATGGTAGGGTGTTTGTCGTCTCTGCCTATGCAGGGGTAACAAATATGCTGCTTGAAGATAAAAAGACTAAAGCTGCGGGAATCTACCAACGTTTTATCAAAGGGGAAGATTATGAAACGGCCATGGATGAGCTATTAAGTGAGGCCCTTAAACTTAATGATACATTTATCGACCTAGGTTTAAACCCTAAAGTTTGCCGAGTATTCATAGTAGAACGTGTTATGCAGACAAAAGCCTATCTGAATAGTATGGAGGATATTATTGCTTCCGGGTATGTTGGAAGAGACAGTATCTACTCGGCGGCTAGGGAGTTACTGGCATCGATCGGTGAAGCTCATTCCGCCTTTAACACGGTGAATATCCTGCGCAATAACGGTATTCTCGCGGAGTTGGTAGATTTAACGGGCTTCCGTGATTCTAAGCAACTCTCGATCAGCGATCGTATAGAAAAATCCTTTAAGAACGTTAATCCTCACGAAGCAATCATCGTTGCTACTGGATATACCAAAGGGACTGAAGGGATTATGAGGCAATACGAAAGAGGGTACTCAGAAATTACCTTTTCTAAAATTGCAACTCACCTAGCTGCGGATGAGGCAATTATCCACAAGGAGTATCATTTATCATCAGCTGATCCTAAAATTGTGGGTGTCGATAAAGCTATTCCGGTCGGTAGGACGAATTATGATGTTGCGGATCAACTTGCGGACATTGGAATGGAGGCTATCCATCCTAATGCGTCTAAGCCGTTAGAAATAGCAGGGATTAACCTGCGTATTAAAAATACCTTTGAACCTACCCACCCGGGAACTGTTATTTCCAATGATTATATAGGTCCTGAAGCGAAGATTGAAATCATTGCCGGGTCAGATAAAATTGTTGTTTTGGAAATTCATGATACTTCTATGGTCGGAGAATCTGGGTTCGATTTAGACATTATGAAAAAGTTTAAAAAGTATAATATTAGCTATATTATGAAAACCACCAATGCGAATAGTATTTCACTTGTAATTTGGCAGGCAGATCTCGCTGAATCTTTAGTGTCTGAACTTCAAGCAGAATACCGAACAGTTACAGTACAGGAGGCTGCGATTGTTTGTGCAATCGGATCGAATATTGCAATGCCTCGAATTCTCGCTAGAGCCGCTAATGCCTTGGCTAAAAATAACATCAACATCAAGTGTGTGTCGCAGTCCTTACGCCAAGTGAACATGCAATTTGTGATTGATCGAGGAATGTATGCTAAAGCAATCATCTGTTTAAATGAAGATTTATGCTGGGCGAATCACTTGTAATCGGAGGGGTTTTGGTTATGTCTGTAGAGTCCGTAGCGGCATTTTTAAAGCAAAACAAAAAGGAAATTGAGATATTAAGCTTTGAGGATACAAGTACAGTATCCAAAGCAGCGGAGGCCTTAGGGGTAACCCCAGGCGAAATTGCCAAGTCACTGCTCTTTAAAGTCAAGGAAGACTTTGTCATGATTCTCATGGCTGGGGATAAGCGGCTGGACAATAAGAAGTTTAAAGAAATCTTTTATACCAAGGCCAAGATGCCCGAGGCTTCGGAGGTATCCGAGGCAACTGGGCATCCTGTAGGAGGAGTTTGTCCCTTCGGGTTAAGTCAACCGATGCCTATTTATCTGGATTATTCCCTGCAATCATATACCCATGTTTTTCCTGCGGCTGGTGCTTCAAATACTGCCATAAAATTAAACGTAACTGAACTGGAGGAACTAACTGCGGGTCAGTGGGTTCACGTGACGACATAGTTGTCGGATAATAATGATCGATCTTTGACTCACAATTTAGGTTGCGTTTCTCAGAGAACCTTACCAGGTTCTCTTTTTGCGATGTTTGACCATTTCCCTGCTAAGCCTTATTATTTAGGAATAGAATACAGAATCTTTCACTAGGAAGGACATCAATGAACTTGATTCAAAGTAAAGAACGCAATTATGGATTCTACTTAACTAACAGGTTTTGGGTTATTATTATTGCCCAATTTTGCGCTGTTCTATGGGGAAGCGCCTTTCCAGTTTTGAAAGTCAGTTATGAAGAGCTTGGCATAGCGACGGGTGATCGCTCCGCGATTATTGTACTCGCAGGATTGCGATTTTTTTTAGCTGCCCTGCTCATTTTTGCCTTAATTATTTTTGGATTGCGTTTGTCACCCAAAGTAAAACTAAAAATGCTACCTCTGCTTTTTTTGTTAGGGCTACTACAAATTAGTTTGTTGTACTTCTTTTTTTACAACGGATTAGCTCATACCACAGGAATGAAAGGTGCAGTTTTATCGTCAGCCGGTATTTTCTTTGTGGTAGTTTTAGCCCACTTCGTTTATCGTGATGACCGGTTAGACTTGCGTAAAATAGTAGGTTTAGTCGCAGGTTTCGCAGGAATTACCTTGGTTAATTCCGGACAAAACTTCACCTTGGATTTCTCTTGGCAGGGCGAAGGATTTATGATTTTATCGGGCCTCGTAGGTGCTCTGGGAACCATCTTAGCAAAACGGATGTCAAAAGAGCTTCATCCCTTTATTCTGACAGCTTGGCAAATGCTTTTAGGGTCCTTACTTCTGATCGCGGTCGGGCTACCTGGGTTGAAACCTCAGGCTATGCTTTTTACGAACAGAGCGTTCATTCTGCTCTTGTATTCAGCATTTCTCTCGGCAACCGCCTTTTCTCTCTGGTATGCAATTTTAAAAGGCAATAAAGCGGGAGAAATTAGTGTCTTTAAATTCATGACCCCCGTTTCTGGAGCTATCTTATCCGCCATTTTCGTTCCGGGCGAACGATTGTCTTTAAATATGTTTTTGGCTTTAGCATTAGTTGCCTTAGGAGTCATTGTCGTGAACCACCAACGAAGCGAGCATTGACCAAGCCACTTTTCCCAAGGGTCAGATTGTTGGGAAAAACGTGAGACTGTAAAAGATAGGAAGTTATAACATGGGAAAGACGCTAGTATTAACTGAGAAACCGTCAGTGGGTCGTGAAATTGCAAAAATCCTCAATTGCAACCAGAAGGGCAATGGCTGCTTCATAGGCTCAAGATACGTTGTGGTATGGGCCCTGGGGCATTTAGTAACGCTGGCAGATCCAGAAGTCTATGATGAGAAATATAAAACATGGAAGATGGATGACCTACCTATGCTTCCAACGAAGATGGACTTAGTGGTTATGAAAGAAACTTCCAAACAATTTGGCGTGGTTAAGAATCTGATGAAGAGTCCGGAAATAACGGATCTTATCATCGCTACGGACGCCGGGCGAGAAGGCGAGCTTGTCGCACGCTGGATTATGCAAAAAGCGGGTTGGCGAAAACCCATTAAACGTTTGTGGATATCTTCTTTAACCGAACGCGCCATAAAAGAAGGATTTAACAATTTAAAACCTGGCAAAGATTACGAGCCATTATTCGCTGCGGCAGAATGTCGCGCGGAAGCGGATTGGTTAATCGGGTTGAATGTCACTAGGGCTTTGACGTGTAAATATAATGCCCAACTCTCCGCTGGCAGAGTACAAACACCCACTTTGGCGATGGTTGTGGCCCGAGAAAATGAAATTAAACAGTTTGTTCCTAAAGACTATTGGTCAATCAATGTCTTAGGAAGCGGCTTTACTCTTCAATGGCAAGATCAGAAAGGTCAAACCCGCATCTTTGATAGAAGCAAAGCGGAGGGCTTGTTGGCCAAGGTGATGGGACAAACGGGGGATGTCATCGAGGTTAAGAAAGAAGCGAAAAAAGAACTCCCTCCCCTAGCTTACGATCTAACGGAACTTCAACGGGATGCTAATCGCAAGTATGGATTCTCTGCCAAAACAACCTCCTCTGTGATGCAGCAACTTTACGAGAATCATAAAATAGTGACCTATCCGCGTACGGATTCCCGACATATCAGTGAAGACATTGTCAGCACTTTACCAGAACGCCTAAAAAGTATTGCCTTGGGACCTTATGTTGATTTAGCGCGCAATATCTTGAGAACCAAACTGATCATCACGAAACGGTTTGTGGATGGTTCTAAAGTGTCAGACCATCATGCAATTATTCCAACCGAACAACCTCCTACGCTATCTAAGCTTGGTTCTGAAGAACTGAAAATTTACGATTTAATCGTCAGGCGGTTTCTTGCCGTTCTTTCGACCGCGTTCGAATATGAACAGACCCTGGTTAAGGTCAGCATAAAAGGGGAAATTTTTACGGTCAAAGGGAAGGTCGTTCAGTTAAAAGGTTGGCGGAAGGTCTATGAAGGACAAGGCTCCGTAAATCTAGATGATCCATCCGAAGATGGCGATGGAGATTCAGAGCACACTCTCCCAGAAATCCGCAAGGGGGAGATGCTGAAAAATCTAGCCGCTAAGTTAGTGGCAGGTAAAACTAAACCTCCGGCCAGACATACCGAGGCCACACTTCTTTCTGCTATGGAACATCCGGGAAAATTGATCGAAGACCAAAAACTCCGGGAAGCGATGGACCAAAGCCATGGACTGGGAACCCCTGCAACCCGAGCCGAAATTATTGAAAAGCTTTTCAATTCCTTTTATATGAATCGTCAAGGGAAAGAGATTATTCCCACCTCTAAGGGGATTCAACTTATTAGCTTAGTGCCTCCTGAACTAAAGTCACCGGAACTGACCGCTAAGTGGGAACAACAATTGACTGAGATCAGCAAAGGTCGAGCTAGTCATCAAATTTTCCTCACGGGAATCAGGGGGTACGCCACCCAATTGGTATCCACGGTGATTGGTAGTGAGCAGAGCTTTAAGCATGATAACTTGACGAGGAATAAGTGCCCAGAGTGTGGAAAATATCTTTTGCAGGTCAAAGGGAAAAAGGGTGAGCTGCTCGTCTGCCAAGATCGGGAATGCGGTTATCGAAAAGGACTCACTCAAATTTCTAACGCGAGATGTCCTGAATGTCATAAAAAGATGGAGATCAAGGGAGACGGGGATAATAAATTATTCTCATGCAGTTGTGGGTTTCGTGAAAAGCTCTCTGCTTTTACGAAACGAAGAGAAGCTGAGAAGGGGAATCTCAACAAGAGGGATGTCGGTAAATATTTACAGAACCAACAGGATAGCGGACCGATTAATACTGCTCTAGCGGATGCATTAGCGAAATTAAAGCTGAAGGGCTAACTAACTTTCTCGGAATCCGTCCCTAAGAGGGATTTGATGTTCTATAGATTAACTGGATTTGGTAAAATTACTCATTGCAGGTTCCATCTCTATCAATTACTCTTTGAAGCATCAGAGAGGGTATCTACTCAAGTAGAAAGAAGTCTTTTTGCAAAATAATATCATGCTTTTTTGAAATGCTTGCAGGGATTTCTAATATTCTGTCTAATATTACTTAGGTAAATCCCAAAATAGAAGGAGGAAAAAAATGATTCGCAAGAAGAGTAAAGCCCTAGTTGCCATGAGTTTAATTATGTCCGCTTTGATCATGGTTAGTGGATGCGGTGCGAGTAAGCCTGCAACACCCGCACCCGCTCCGGAAGCAGCAGCAAGCAAAGAACCTATTAAGATTGGTTTCCTAGGTGCCAAGACTGGGGATGTGGCAATCTACGGATTGAACACATTAAAAGGTTTGAACATGGCAATTGCTGAACTCAATAAAGAGGGTGTTCTTGGACGTCAGGTAGCGCTGGTAGAAGAGGATAATGCAGGACAAAAGGATCAAGCAATCAACATCACCAATAAGCTCATTAGCCAAGACAAGGTTGTAGCCATCATCGGTGATCCTACGACAGGAATTACCCGTGTGGCCGGATCTATTGCCAACAGCAAAAAGACGGTCATCATGTCAGCAGGGTCTACTGGTACGGACGTTGTGGAAATCGGACCCTATGTTTTCCGGGATACCCTGTTGGACACGATTGCTGCTCCAGCAACCATGCAATACGTAATTAAGGAAAAAGGCTGGAAAAACGTTGCCTTAATTACTTCCAAGAACAATGATTATAGTGTATCCTTGTCCAAAATCTTTACAAAAGCTATCAATGATAACGGTGGTAAAGTAGTCATCGAGGAGTTCATTCAAGATAAAGACACTGATTTTAGTGGTCAAATCACTAAAATTAAAGCAGCAAACCCTGATGTAATTGTCTTTTCTGGTTATTATACTGAGGGAGCTTTAATCATGAAGAAAGCTCGTGAAGTTGGAATCAAGGCTGTTATGGTTGGAGGAGATGGTCTCCAAGGAGACGATCTGATGAAAATTGGTGGAGCTGCTGTGGAAGGCTCAATCTCCTATGCTGGTTTCTCCCCTGAACAACCAACTCCAAATACTGAAAAGTTCATTAACGCTTACAAAGCAAAATATAACAATGAATTACCGGATCTTTTCGCTGCTCAGGGGTATGATGCTCTGATGCTGATTGCTAAAGCTATCAAAGATGCTAATAGTGCAGATCCAGAGAAGTTTAAGGATACCCTCGCTAAGACCAAAGCCTACGATGGCGTATCAGGCACCATCACGTTCCAGGCTTCCCGTGAACCTATTAAGAGCCCAGTATATCTGCTAGAAGTTAAAGGTGGCAAGTTCGCCCTTCTGAAGAAAGTTCCTGTTGAAGTTAAGTAATCGAATTTTTCCTATTTACGTTTCTTAACTGTCAGATTAGTAGCAGCACTAGGTCCCAGGGATCGGTGCTGCTACTAATTGTTCAACGTAATTTAGTGTTTTTGTTTTGGTATTATGTTTTTTTAGTTTAAGGAGGGGGCCAATGTTTAACAATCTAATGCAGCAACTGGTCAACGGGCTCGCCCTTGGTAGCATTTATGCACTCATCGCCTTAGGTTACACCATGGTGTACGGTATTATCGGCATGATTAACTTCGCTTATGGCGAAATATTTATGTTTGGTGCATATGCCGGCCTAGTTTTGGCACTGACTAATTATGTCAATGTTTACGTGGCCTTACTAGGTGCTACGCTTATAACCATGGTGCTTGGAGTTGTAATTGAGCGAGTTGCCTATAAACCGCTACGTCGCTCATCACGACTTTCAGCACTAATCAGTGCGATCGGGGTATCTATTTTTCTGTCTTCCTTCATGGTTCGAGTGAAGGGTCCTAATACTAGGGGTTTCCCTAAACTTTTTGAAAACAAAATTTTTGAAATAGGTAACTTTCAAATTACCATTTACCAAATTGTAATCATAGGAGTTGCCGCTCTCTTAATGCTTGGATTACACCTTTTTGTAACGTATACTAAAACTGGTCGTTCCATGCGTGCTTGCTCTCAGGATCAGGATGCGGCAAAGCTTATGGGGGTGAATGTTGACCGAGTTGTATCGATAACATTTGCTATTGGATCTGGCTTAGCAGGAACCGCTGGGGTATTAGCAGGTATTTATTTTAACGCCGTTCAGCCTTATATGGGGCTTTTGGCAGGTCTTAAAGCGTTTGCCGCTGCAGTCCTTGGCGGAATTGGCAGCATACCTGGGGCCATGATCGGTGGGCTAATGATCGGCATGGCTGAAATAATGGGAATCACTGTGAATTTGTCCGAATACAAGGATGCCTTCGCCTTTACCATCCTTATATTGGTGCTCTTGTTCAAACCATCTGGAATCATGGGACGTAAAGCCAATAAAAAGGTGTAAGGAGGGAATGGCAATGAAAAAATTATTAAGCAATTGGATTGTTCAAGTTTTGCTGTTCCTGAGCATGCTTGGCTTGACTGTTATCGTCGCACAAATCATTAACGACATCACGCCACCCTATATTTTAATGATTGGCTTGTTTATAGGCATTAATCTGATCATGGCTTTAGGCTTGAACCTTATTACGGGGGTAACGGGTCAGCTAACCCTAGGTCATGCAGCTTTTATGAGTATTGGTGCTTATGCTTCGGCAATCGCGACTGTGAATTATGACCTACCTTTCTTACTTGGAGTTTTCATTGGTGGCCTTGTTGCGGGTCTAGTGGGTATCATCATTGGATTTCCAACCTTGCGTCTGACGGGAGATTATTTAGCGATTGCTACGTTGGGTTTTGCCGAAATCGTAAGGGTCCAATTTACCAATATGAAAATTACCAATGGGGCCATTGGTTTCTTAGGGATTGAGGGAGCAACTACTTTCCCGATCGTTATGACCATAGCAGTCATAGTAATTTGCGCTATGGTATGGTTAGAAAATTCCCGGAATGGCCGGGCAATGCTTGCTATTCGGGAAGATGAAGTGGCTTCCTCCGCGGTAGGAATTAACACCACGCTCTATAAAATTCAGGCCTTCGCCATTGGAGCTTTTTGTGCTGGGGTGGGGGGCGCGTTGTTTGCCCATACTACCACCTTTATTCAACCGACTGATTTTGGCTTTCTCAAGTCCATTGATATTTTGAGTATTGTTGTTCTGGGTGGTCTGGGGAGTATTCCCGGTACGATTATCGGTGCAATAGTCCTGACTGCGGCTCCAGAAATCTTGAGGCCTCTGTCCAACTATCGGATGATGGTTTACGGTGTCCTGCTGGTTGTGATCATGATTTTCCGACCCTATGGTTTAATGGGCGGAGTAAACTTAAGGCAGGCTGTTCGTCGAGCAATCATGTGGCCCAAGAAAAAACAGGCCGGACGGGGGGAATAAAGGTGAGCCTACTAAAATTAGACAATGTTACCATCCGCTTTGGCGGTCTGACTGCGGTTGATACTGTAAATCTAGAAGTACAACAGGGCGAAATACTGGCCTTGATAGGCCCCAATGGAGCGGGTAAAAGTACAGTGTTTAACCTGATCACAAGTATATATCAGCCTACCGAGGGTGCGATATCCTTTGATGGTAAGCCTTTAGTTGGGATCCCTACGCATAGGATTGCGGACATGGGTATCACCAGAACCTTCCAAACGATCCGTCTTTTCAGTGAGCTTTCTGTCTTAGATAATGTTAAAATTGGTGCCCACTGTCGAGGAAAAGCAGGTTTATTTCAGGCCTTAACTCGTTTGCCCAGTATGAAACGTGAGGAAGCCGAACTAGAAGAAAACTCGATTAGAGCGCTGGAATTTCTGGATTTGGCAGGGAAACGGGAGGAAACGGCCAAAAATCTCTCGTATGGAGAACAGAGACGTTTGGAAATTGCCAGAGCTTTAGTTTCCAAACCCAAGATACTTCTTCTTGATGAGCCTGCTGCAGGGATGAATCCTCAGGAAAAACTAGTCTTAATGGAAATGATTCGCAGAATTCGCGATACAGGGATCACGATATTTCTGGTAGAACACGATATGAAGCTGGTTATGAATATTTCTGAGAGAATCGCTGTGCTCGATTATGGTAAAAAAATTGCTGAGGGAACCCCTCTAGAGGTTCGCAGTAATAAAGCTGTAATCGAAGCATACTTGGGCTCCGGTCAATTTAAAAGCAGAATCCGGCGCTAGAGAGGAGACCAAGACATGTTGAAGTTAGAAAAAGTTGATGTATGCTACGGCTCAATTAAGGCTTTACATGGTATTTCCTTAGAAGTAAAAGAAGGGGAAATCGTTGCCTTGATCGGCGCCAATGGAGCTGGAAAGAGTACAACCCTGCGCACAATCTCAGGACTTTTGAAACCCTCCAATAAAGACAGTAAGGTTATATTTAAGGAAGAGTATATTTATGGAATGCGGGAAGGAAGCCGGAAATACGAAAGCATGCCCCCTTACAAAATAGTGGAGATGGGTCTATCCCATATACCGGAAGGACGCCGTGTGTTTCCACAGATGACGGTCTATGAAAACCTACTTATGGGTGCCCATAGTCGAAAGGGGAAGCCTGGACAAGCAGACTTCGACCGGGTGTATCATCACTTTCCTAGGTTAAAGGAGAGAATTAAACAGGTGTCAGGTACCTTATCCGGTGGGGAACAGCAAATGCTCGCTATGGGCAGGGCTCTAATGGCTAGTCCGAGTCTATTAATTCTAGATGAGCCGAGCATGGGCTTGGCACCGATGTTAGTCGAAGAGATCTTCCATATTATCGAAGATATTAATTCGGCAGGAACCACGATTCTCCTAGTCGAGCAGAACGCTCACCTGGCCTTAGAAATTTCCAACCGGGCTTATGTCCTCGAGACAGGAACAATCGTGCTAGAAGGTCTGGCACGAGAACTGGCTCAAAATGAGGATATACGTAAATCTTACCTCGGAGAATAGTTCCCGTATTAATGCCCCTGCTGCTAAAGCGAGGGGCATTATTCTTAACTCCCTTTACTTATAGGTGGGTGGGCAATTTTCTAAATAATCTTCAGTCACAGTTAAATCAAGGTGGTTAAAGATATATTAGCTAAAAAAATTAGGAACTAAAGACATAACAAAGGGTTCTTCTATTTAAGAAGAATATTACAGTTAAGTAATAGTTGGAAGAATACATCGGAGGATGGCGATTTGACAAGTCGAGGAAGTAAAGTTAAACCACTTAACTTATTAAAAGAGAAAGACTTTGCCCTCTTATTAACGGGACAATTCCTTTCAGCTTTGGGTGATAAACTCCATTATGTGGCTTTAGGTGTCTTGATTTACCGTCTCACAGGGAGTGCATTAGAAGTAGGAAAGATGACACTGGCAACGTTTTTACCTTATTTACTTTTCGGTCTTATTGCAGGAGCCTATGTTGATCGTTAGAATAAAAAATGGACGATGATAACTGCCGATTTATTCAGGGCAGTTTTTGTGGGCTTAATACCAGTTTTGATCGGCTATTCTATTAACTTAGTATATTTCTTGACATTTCTTAGTACAACGGCGAACTTGTTCTTTAGTCCCGCAAAAATGGCAGTCATTCCAGCTATCTTTACTAAAGAGAAGATTCTAACGGCTACTTCTTTAGCTGAGACGTCGGAAAACATTACTGAAATCCTCGGGTATGCATTGGCGGGCGTATTAATAATGTTTATCCCAATTCAAAAGATATTTTACCTTGACTCCTTGACTTTTTTGCTCTCGGCTGCCTTGATCTTTACTATGAGTTTTAATTTTGAAGCTGAAGACCAAGCAAAGAAGAATTTAGATATGGAAAATGAGTCACACATCTTTCAAGATATTATTGAGGGATTAGCCTATATACGGAAAACGAAAGTCCTAGCCCATAATCTGCTTACATACTGTTTAGTATTACTTATCTTCAGTGGCTTTAATCCCCTGATTTTTGTATATGCTCTAGATACATTGAAGACGTCAACCGTTGGGCTGGGAATCCTCGAGGCGAGTGCGGCGGTGGGCATTACAGTCGGTAGTATAGCGATTTAGTGTCTGGGGGAATTTCATAAATAAACAAAAACTGGTGCTATGGGGATATTGTATCTCCGGTTTTACGATCGGGATCCTGGGGATGTTTCCAGCATATCCCCTCGCACTTATAGGTTTTTTCTTAACAGGAGTTTCTAATGCCATGTTTTTAATTCCGATCCAAAGCATTTTTCAGGAAGAAACTGTTGAACCTATGCGGGGCAGAGTCTTTAGCGCCTGCTTTACTTTAACTAGGGTGGCTTTCATGGGATCCGTTTGTATACTATCCTATGGTGCTACGCAAATTGGAGTGGAAAGAGTTTACATGTTATCTGGATTAACGTTACTTATAGTAACAATTTTGCTTTTTGGTCTTGTAATCTTTAAAGGTACGCCCGCTTCAAATATCTCCAAAGAGGAACTATCCGATCCGCGGAGAATTAAAGATTATAGTTAGTATTTCCAAGCAATATACAACATAACGATTTAGCCTAGGGAGGAAGCGTTATCCTTAATCTGCTGAATCTCACGGGAGGAGTGGTGAGTATTGAAGGGCAAGATTTTTAATATAATGAAGTATTCCATCCATGACGGACCTGGGATCAGGACGACAGCCTTTTTCAAGGGCTGTCCACTTAACTGTCCATGGTGTCATAACCCTGAGGGACAGAAGTTTAGACAAGAGTTAATGTTTCGACCAGACAAATGCCTCGGTTGTGGGCAATGTTTAGAGGTTTGCTCAAGCGGAGCAGTGACCCTATCTGCAGAGGGGATACTTAGTTACCTAAGAGATAAGTGCATAGCTTGTGGGAAATGTAGTAAGGTGTGTCATACAAGCGGAAGAGAACTTGTTGCTAAGATGATGTCAGTGGGCGAGGTCATGGCTGAGCTCGAGAAGGACCTGATATTCTATGACGAAACAGGAGGGGGAGTCACGTTTTCAGGTGGGGAAGCGACTATGCAGCACGAGTTTCTGTTGGAAATTCTCGAAGAATGCCAGAAAAGGGAGATTCACACTACTGTAGAGACTTGTGGGTTTGTAAATCGTGACTCCTTGCAAATGATTAGTCCTTATGTAGATCTATTCCTCTATAATTTAAAATTGATGGATAGTAGGAAACATCAAGCCGTAACCGGGGTTCCTAATGAGCTGATTTTAGCCAACTTACGCTGGCTTGCCGAGAACCATCCCGAAGTCATTGTGCGGGTAGCAATCATTCCAGGAATCAATGACGATGAGGACAATCTTCGACAATTCGGAGAATTTGTGGCGTCACTCAAAGGTGTGAAGGAAATTCATTGTTTGCCCTACCATAAGGCTGGGGTGGATAAGTACGAGCGGCTTGGTCTTGAGTATCGCCTACCTGATCTTCAGCCCCCAGGCAATGTGCGCATGGTACAGATCGCTCAGAAGTTGGAGCAGTTTGGGCTGAAGGTTAAAATCGGGGGTTGATATAGTTTGCTATTGTCATCAGGTTCTCGCCTGCTATTGAAACGTAAAAATAAGTCAAGAGGTACGATCTATATAAAGTATAATTAGACAAGTGCAAAGAAACGGTTGATTAGACTATACTATGATACCTGGAGGAGAGGGCTAAGAATGAATGAACGAGTAACCATGCTCAGGCAGCGTAGCCTAGAGACTGAAGCAAATATCTCCGCTGAAAGAGCTGAGCTAATCACGGACTTCTATCGTTCGGCCGGGCATACATCCGTTCCCGTCCAGCGGGCTTTGGCATTTAAATATTTGTTAGAGCACAAGGAGATTTGCCTCAATGAAGGAGAATTAATTATAGGGGAGAGAGGTCCTGCCCCGAAGGCTACCTATACTTACCCTGAACTATGTTGTCATAGCCTAGAAGATTTGGATATTCTGGATTCACGTCCCAAGATCTCGTTTAAAGTTAGCCCAGAGGTGCGCCAAACCTATGCAGAACGAATTATACCCTATTGGCAAGGTAAGTCCATGCGTGATCTTATTTTTACAGAGATGTCTGAGGAATGGAAAACAGCCTATGATGCCGGAATCTTTACTGAGTTTATGGAACAGAGAGCTCCGGGACATACGGTGCTTGATGATAAGATCTACCGCTTGGGTATGCTGGACTTCATTGCGGATATCGACGGTCATTTGGCAAAACTTAATTATTTCAAGGATGTCGAAGCGTACTACAAGCAGGAAGAACTAAAAGCGATGCGAATCTGTGCCGAAGCCATCATCCGCTTTGCTGAAAGGCATGCTGAAAAGGCTCAGGAATTAGCCCAAGTAGAAGCAGATGGCGTGCGTAAGGAAGAATTGGAGAGGATTGCTGAGGTCTCTAGGTATGTACCAGCCCATGCCCCACGGAATTTTTGGGAAGCTTTGCAAGCTTACTGGTTTGTGCATTTAGGGGTCATCACAGAACTTAATACCTGGGATGCGTTCAGTCCAGGACGGCTGGATCAACATTTATATCCTTTCTATAAAAAGGGCTTGGCTGAGGGGACGTTGACCGAGGAACAGGCAAAAGAACTCCTTCAGTGCTTTTGGGTCAAGTTTAACAATCAACCAGCTCCGCCAAAAGTTGGAGTAACTGCTGCGGAAAGCGGCACATATACGGATTTTGCCAATATTAACAGCGGCGGGCTGAAAGCGGATGGATCTGACGGAGTTAATGAGGTCACTTATTTAGTTTTAGATGTGATCGATGAAATGCGCCTCTTGCAGCCAAGCTCGAACATCCAGTTAAGCAAGAAGAATCCTGATCGGTTTTTGAAGCGTGCAGCCCGGATTATTCGCAAGGGCTGGGGTCAACCTTCTGTCTTTAATGCTGATACTGTAGTCGAGGAACTCCTACGCCAAGGTAAATTAATCGAGGATGCTCGACAAGGTGGGACGAGTGGGTGTGTAGAAACAGGGGCCTTCGGCAAGGAAAGTTATATTTTAACTGGGTATTTTAATCTACCTAAAATCTTGGAATTGGTCTTGCATAATGGAGTGGACCCTAGGACGGCTCAGCAGTTGGGTTTAAAAACCGGGGATCCTCGAAGTTTCGAATCCTTTGAAGCACTATTTGATGCTTTTAAGAAGCAACTTCATTATTTTATGAATATTAAAGTTAGAGGAAGCAATATCATCGAACGGCTTTATGCGACTTATATGCCGTCTCCGTTTCTTTCTCTGCTAATTGACGATTGTGTTGCGAAGGGCAAAGATTATAATGATGGTGGCGCTCGCTATAACACGAACTACGTGCAGGGGGTTGGCTTAGGAAGTCTAACGGATATGTTATCCGGCCTTAAATATCACATCTTTGACCAAAAGGATCTGACCTTAGATCAGTTGCTCAAGGCCTTAGACGCTAATTTCTCGGGGCATGAGGCAGTTCGCCAGCTTCTGATCAATAAGACGCCGCATTTTGGCAATGATCAGGAGTATGCCGACGATGTGATGGTGGGTATTTTTAATGCCTACTACTCGGAAGTGAATGACAGACCTAATACTAAGGGCGGTGTCTACCGAATTAATATGTTGCCGACGACTTGCCATGTTTATTTTGGTTCTGTCATAGGCGCCACAGCTGAGGGACGGAGGGCCTGGGAACCGCTTTCGGAAGGGATTTCTCCAGTTCAAGGAATGGATCGCTTAGGTCCCACCGCGGTCATTAAATCGGCTTCCAAACTGGATCACGCCCGGACTGGGGGGACACTGTTAAATTTGAAGTTTACACCTCAGGTCCTCGAAGGGGACGATGGAATTAACAAGCTGGCTCAGTTAGTCCGGTCCTATTTTAAATTGGGGGGGCACCATATTCAGTTTAACGTGGTTAATGCCAAAACCTTGAGAGCTGCACAAGCTGAACCAGAAAAGCACCGTGACTTGATCGTCCGAGTGGCTGGGTATAGCGACTATTTCTGCGATTTGAGCGAGGCCTTGCAGGAAGAAATCATCACCCGGACGGAACATGATGTATTTTAAACAATGCCGACAAGATTCCCTGAAATTCCGGAGAAGCAAACAATTGCTCTATTGGAATGTACGGTGACCATTAAGTAAGAAGAACTTTGCTTTGCTTCCACGGTTCACTCCCTTTAGCACCTGGAGGAGATATCCGTCAGACAGAGGATACTAGTATGAGCTCTGCTCTGGCCAGAGAGAAGGAAGGAAAACAGTTTTGAAAAGGCAAATTACTAAAGCGAACTTCTCCTTAGTCAATCAAGAACTAGACCACTTTGAAAGTACTGGTCTGATCACGGGGGAGCAAAAGACTGGGATCTTGGAGATTTATGAAGTTAAGGGTGGTCTTAACTTTATTCGGGTAGTGGTTACGATTGGCGCGATTTTAGTGGGTCTCGGAATTTTAAGCTTTATCGCTAGCAACTGGGATGGGATCAGTCATTTAGTTAAGCTGCTGATCATCTTTGGAGTTTTCGGTGGTGTAAACCTGGCAGGATATACTCTTTCCGAAACTATTCCAAAGACGGGTCGGAGTTTGATTTACCTAGGTACCCTGGTTTTTGGAGCAGGCATCTTTCTCATCGGACAGATGTACCATTTTGGAGGGGACTTTCCCACCGCCTTTCTGCTCTGGGCCTTAGGAGTACTCCCGATGGCATTCCAACTTAAGGACAAACATTTGATGCTCTTTGCGAACCTTTTGTTCGAGGTCTACCTATTGGGATCCTTTGATCAGGGGTTTCCCTATGCGGGCTGGGTAGGGGTACCTATCGTGTATTTAGCGTTTAACTACTTTGACAAGTCAAGACTCCTCTTGTTCTTTGCTAACCTAACGAGCTTAAGCTTTATCTTGCAAATCACTTTAAGATATGAAGTTGAAGATTTATATGTAGCACTGCTTTTTTTCTGCATAGGACTTGTCATGTATGGGGTGAAACACAACCTAGAGCCGGAGGTTTTCCGAGTTCAAGGTAACATTCTGTTCGGAGTAACGGGTGTGATTCTGACCGTCCCCGATTTATGGGATGTACTAGTCAATGTTCAGTCAACACGTTTAGTGAGTATCCTCTTTGCGCTTGCTTTTGTCGCCTTGCTCTTTTTCCTGATCAGGAAGGGCAGCCTTCTCAGCTTAATCTTTGTGTGTGTCACCATTTTCCGGTATTATACGGATACCTTTGCGTTCTTACCAAAATCCCTGTTCTTTATTGTCGGAGGACTGCTGTTACTAGGCTTTGGTTTCTACTTTGAACGGATGATGAAATCAGCAAAAGGGGGGACGATCGCATGACTAAGAGAAAAACGTTCTTACTAGCTGTGGCTATTCCCTTGTTCATCCTCCTAGCAATGACCATCAAACCTCAAGCAACCCTTCTCTTCGGGCAAGAAATCGTTCTGGAAACAAAGGCCTATGACCCGACAGATTTGTTTAGGGGGGACTATGTAGCCATTAATTTTGCTATAGCGGATGTTCCAAAGTCTAAAGTGACCTTATCACCTGATAAGATTTATAATAAGAATCTCTATGTCAGTCTTAAACAAGAGGGCAAGTATTATGTGGTCGATCAAGTCAGTGAAACGAAACCTAAGCAAGGGGTCTATCTGAAAGGAAGGTTTCAGGAAATATTCAATGAGTTTCGCGGGACAGAAACCTACAGAGTCGATTACAGTCTGGACAAGTATTTTCTTGAACAAGGAAGCGGCATGGACCTAGAGCAGGAATCCATTAAGGGAGGACTTGTAGGAACGGTCAAGGTCCTCAGTGGATATGGAGTTTTGACGGGAATTGAACCGCGTTGAGACTTAAATAATTAACAAATAACGCTAAAAAAGCAAACTGTATCAAAGTTGATATAGTTTGCTTTTTTAGCGTTATTTTATCGCGTGGCAACCCCTTACAAAGGGGGATCCGCCTGTGATACATGGATCATCGGATCTGGGATTATCGATAGAAACGGAAGTTGGAGCTGTCTAAAAAATATTGTATTATAGTCAGAAAAGTATAGACATTTTAGTTTTACTGTAATATATTTCATATAACTATAATTCTTAAGAAGTTTGAGGTAGTTTATGGAAAGTATAAACGAGCGAATTCGGAGCCTGCGTGTCAACATGAATATGACACTCAAAGAATTGAGCGAAAAAACTGGTTTATCCATCAGTTTTCTCTCACAGGTAGAACGGGGAAACAGCTCTTTGGCCATTACATCTCTGCAAAAGATTGCGGACGTATTTAGTGTTTCAATGTCATCTTTTTTTGAAAGCACAGTCAGTAACACTTTCTTTACACCGGTAGAAGGTCGAAAGTCATTTCAGATTGAGAGATCAAATGCGGTTTTTGCACGATTAGGGGGTAACTTTTTAGGAAAGGTATTAGAGCCGATTCATATAATGCTAGCTCCACGGCAAGGGCAAGACGTCGTATTTAACCATCCTGGTGAGGAATTTTACTATATTTTAAAGGGAAAGGTTCTAATGATGGTCGGCGATAAGGAATATGAAATGAACGAGGGTGATACAATTCATTTTCCTTCCATGTTAGATCATACTTGGCATAACCCAACAGATGAACCGGTCCACATGATTGCAGTACTGACCCCCATTATATTTCATGAGTAATCGTTGATTCGGCTCTAAGAGCTTCTCACCTAGTTAAGCAAGATACTAGCTCATAGTTCAAATAAACTGTCATTTATAAGGATGAGGTTAAAGGAGAAGACACTCTTGAAAATTGCAATTAATAAAGATGTAAAAGAAGCAAATCGTTGCGATGTGATCATGAAAACCCTTTTTGGAGCGGATGCAGTGGAGGCGGCGAGGGTGACAATGGGAACTGTAGTATTTCCCCCTGGAGCAAGAGTACCGACTGAAGGCACAGGAGTCCATACTGAACATGAATACTCCTTTATATTGAGTGGTTCACTTTTAACCATGAGTGGGGGAAAAGAATGCCGTATATCCGAAGGCCAAGCATCCTTAATTCCTGCCGGTGAAGAACACTGGGCTTTCAACGATGGAACTGAAAACTGTGAACTGATTTGGTTCTTAGTCAAATAGCTTAACTCTCGCTAAAGCCACCGCAATTTAAGTTTATGTATTCAAAACCCCACTTCTAAGAAATGGGCGAGGTATTAACTATAATCCGGAGACTTACAAGGAGGGTACAAAATTCTATGGCTGAGTTCAAAACAAGAATCAAGAAAATCCAAGCCATCATGAAAGATCAAAGAACGGACTTCATGGTATTAGCCCCTTCATCCAATTTGTTTTATCTCACCGGCTTAAAGACTACGGCAGATGAGAGACTGCAAGTCTTTTTGGTGCCAGCAGAGGGCACCCCGGTTATGATTCTGCCAGAGATGTATCGAGAAGTAGCGGGGAATCTCGGGAGAGAAAGTTTTGATTTACTGACTTGGGCTGATGGAACAGATCCAGTGGACTTGTTAGTTCCGTTGATAAATCAACATTCAGGAACGGTAGCCATCGATGAAAGAATGTGGGCAGGACATTTTCTGAATTTAAGAAAAGCTTTTCTTGGCTACGAGTTCGTTGGCGCCTCAGGTTTGATGAGGCATGTACGAATGATAAAAGACCAAAAGGAGATGGAGCTGTTAGAAAGGGCCGGGGGATTAACGGACAAGGTTATGGGAGAAGTGCTTAAGGAGCTCAAACCTGGTATTTCCGAAAAGGAATTGGCCTATTTTATAGAAAGCAAACTTAAAGACTATGGAGCAGAAGAGCTTTCTTTCAAACCCATCATAGCTTCAGGACCCAACACCGCCTCTCCACACCATAATACAGGAGACAGAAAGATAGTGTTTGGTGATTTAGTTGTCTTAGATTTCGGTGGACTCTTTCAAGGGTATTGTTCCGATATGACTCGAACATTTTCTGTAGGTAAAGCATCTGAAGATGTCAAAAAGATCTACAAAGCCGTAAAGGAGGCCAACGAAGCTGGCTTTCAAGCAGCACAAGCGGGGATTTCTTGTGAAAAAGTGGATGAGGCTGCCCGAAATGCCATTTCCCGAGCAGGATATGCAGAGTATTTTGTGCATCGAACAGGTCACGGTATAGGGCTGGATATCCATGAAGATCCTTTCTTGGTTTTCGGCAATCAAGAAAGGCTGAAGATTGGAATGACCTTCAGTATTGAACCGGGTATTTATTTACCGAGGCAATTTGGGGTTCGCATTGAAGATATTGTCGGACTTTCTGAAAAAGGGCCGGTACGTTTTAATAATTTCTCCCGAGGATTAATCGAGGTCTAAGAAGTTACGAAGAACCCACCCCCATTGAGAAAAGATCTTGGAAACCGGATAAATTTTGATGATTGTGAGACTTGACTATGAGTGATGATCTGTTAGATAACAATTTACTGAGAATAAAAAATCTAAATGTGCAATACCGGACGACTGAAGGGGTGTTTAGAGCGGTTAGGGATGTTAGTATTTCTTTACGTTCTGGAGAGACCCTGGGCATTGTAGGAGAAAGTGGCAGTGGTAAAAGTGTTTCGGCTCTCTCAATTATGAATTTAATTCCTAATCCCCCTGGGGAGATTTCCGGAGAAATCTTTTTTAATGGCCAAGATTTATTGAAATTATCCGCGCCAGACCTTAGTAGAACGAGACCCCAACTATGATTTGAAGGGAGAGGGAAATTATGAAGAAAAAGTATGGGATTTTGCTAGCGTTACTGTCCATAGTATTACTATTTGCAGTAGGATGTGGTGGCAGCAAGGCTGTCGATACTAAGCAGCCAGCTTCAGAGGGTACAAAACAATTGATTATGGCACTTGACCCAGACTATGAAACATTCGACCCTGGTCTTGCTTATGAGGTTTATGGTTTACTTGTTTTGCATCCGGTGTATGATACCTTGATGCAGTTCGAAGGTAATCTTGATGCGCCTAAATACGGCATAGCTGAAAGTCATGAAGTTAGCAAGGATGGTCTAAATTATACCTTTAAGCTTCGTAAGGGAGTAGTTTTTGCTGGTGGTGACGCGCTTACCTCCCAAGATGTCAAATGGAGTGTAGAGCGGTCTATTCACTTAAAAGGTAATGGTGCCTTTTTGACAGATGGGATTACATTGATTGAAACGCCTGATCCGAATACGGTTGTTTTTAAGCTAAAGGAGAAAGATGCTTCTTTCTTGACAAAATGACCTATAATGCCTTTGGTGTAATTGATAGCAAGTTGGCGATGGCCAATGGAGCAACTAATGCACCGGATGCCAGTACCACGGATAAAGCTAAATTATGGTTTGACTCACACTCTGCAGGATCCGGTCCTTACGTTATTGAAGCTTATACTCCGAAAGTAGAAGTGGTATTAGCTCGTAATAAAAATTACTGGGGTAAGGCTCCGTACTACGATAAAGTGATCTTGAAAGCAATCCCTGATCCTGGAACCCAATTAATGATGCTCGAAAAAGGGGATATTGACATTGCCTTCAACCTAGGTCCTGAACATGTTAAGCAACTTAAAGACAAAAAGGGTATTGAAATTAAGAAGGCCCAATCAATGACTTTGACCTTCTTGTTAATGAACCGTGATCCTAAAATTGGTGGCCCCATCGCCAACCCAGATGTTCAAAAGGCCATTCGTTTGGTTTTAGACTATCAAGGAATGCAAACCATTGCAGGTGAAGGAGCCATTACACCAGTGGCACCTTTCCAAGTCGGATTTTTAGGCACTTTGCCGCCACGAGATCCTAAAACTGCCCAAGATATTGCAAAAGCTAAAGAGTTAATGAAAAAAGCCGGCTATGAAAAAGGCTTCAAGACTACCCTTGAAGTAGCGACCTTGGCAGTAGAAGGTATGGACTTGCCCACACTCGCTCAAAAGATCCAAAATGATCTGCTCCAAATTAGTATTGAAACCGAAATAAAAACTTCGGATATCATGGTTGCTCTTGACCCCTATCGCAAAGGTAAACAAGCCTTGTCGCTGTGGTATTGGGGTCCAGACTATCCAGATCCAAACACCCAATTAGCATTTTTGCCTGGCAACTCAGTTGGACTGCGAGCCAATTGGACTGCTGAAATGAATCCCAGATTAGCCGAATTGGGTAAAAAGGCGGCAGTTGAAGTTGACCAAGCAGCCCGAGTCAAGAATCTCCAAGAAATTCAACAGATGATGGATGAAGACAGCGCATTTGACGTCTTGTTACAACATGCTCGTCATTACGCTACACGTGATAACATCCAAGGGACTGACTATATCGATCTCTATAAAATTAATCTGAAAGATGTTTCTGCTAAATAGTAACCATTGGAGGCAGGTGCATACTGACATCTGCCTCCATCGCCATGCTTTTACCTCGAACGTCCTTGTTTAAGTCGTGGCTACAGGGACACTCGGCCGTCCATGGCCAGCGCATTAGTGCCAAAAGGCGTATTGCTGGAGAAATCGAATTTTTTTTATCTACAAGGCCATAAGGAGGTAAAACGAAGGTTGGGACTTCTAAAATACATAGCCAGAAGATTGCTATTCTTAGCGTTCCTGGTCATTGGGGTTTCTATGGTTGTCTTCTTCATTTCCCACTCTGTGCCCAGTGACCCTGTTTTGGCCAATTTAAGCCAGAGGAATATTGATAACCAGGAAATGGTGGATGCCTTTAAAACTAAGTGGGGCTTGGACAAACCTCTGCCTACTCAATATTTTATTTACGTCGGTAATTTAGTAAAGGGAGATCTGGGGACATCGATCAGAACCCAGCGGCCTGTAATGGATGACCTGAAAAAGTACTTTCCGGCGACAATTGAATTAGCAATCTTTTCGATTATTATTGCTATATTTTTTGGTATGCTCTTCGGCATAATATCCGCTATCAAACGTAACAGTGCCACCGATCAGATTATAAGGGGAATCTCAGTGGTAGGGGTATCTGTGCCCAGTTTCTGGTTGGGACTCATGTTTTTGTTACTTTTTTATGTCAAATTGGGAATAGCACCGGGGCCAGGGCGAATAAGCCCCTATATGATGCCGCCGGTTGCGGTAACTAATTTTTACGTTATTGATGCCCTTTGGGCAGGTCATTGGAGTCTAGCGTGGGATGCTATGCAACATCTATTTTTACCGGGACTAGTGTTGGGCTCTTTTACCATGGGCTTGATTACCCGTACCACTCGTTCCAGCTTATTAGAAGTTATGTCCATGGATTTCATTCGTACTGCAAGGGCTAAAGGTCTGACTGAAAAAATGATTATTATGCGTCATGCCTTGGGTAATGCGTTGATACCGGTGGTGACGGTTATTGGCATAGGATTCGGGAATCTCTTGGGAGGGATGGTTTTAGTAGAAACGATATTTGCCTGGCCCGGTATCGGTCAATATGCCTATAAAGCAGCAGGGAACTTAGATTTTCCTGCTATCATTGGAGTTTCTATCCTGATTTCCATTAACTATGTTGCTATTAATCTGTTTGTTGACATCCTTTATGGAATTCTAGATCCCAGAGTGAGGTACAAATAAATGCTGCTGAGAATCATGAAAAACAACTTCTTATTTTCAATAGGGATCATAGTTTGTATCCTGTGGATTGTAATTGCTATAGTTGCACCATTGATTACCCCTTATAGCTATTTAGGGCAAGACTTGGCTTCACGCTTTCAAGCTCCAAGCAGTGCCCATTGGTTTGGTACGGATAGCATCGGGCGAGATGTTTTCAGTCGGGTGCTGATCGGGAGCAGGATCTCGCTTATCGCTGGATTAGCTACAATTACCCTGGCGTCTTTTATAGGCATGATTTATGGTGGTATTGCTGGTTATATTGGTGGACTAACCGATGAAATCATGATGCGTGTCTCAGAAATGGTAATGGCCTTTCCAGGAATTATTTTGGCGATGACCATTGCTGCCGCTTTAGGTCCAAGTCTTTATAATACCTTGCTGGCTATGGTCATTATTTGGTGGCCCAACTATGCTCGGGTTATGCGCAGTATGGTGATTGCCAACAAAGAGAATGAGTATGTGGAAGCAGCCAAATCATTGGGTGCCTCCCATTTTAGAATATTTTTTCATGAGATTATGCCCAATAGTTTAGGTCCAGTCTTAGTTTTGGCTACCTTGGACTTTGGCAATGCGATTCTTCTTTTCTCAGGCTTGAGTTTCTTGGGTCTTGGTTCCCCTCCGCCTACCCCGGAATGGGGAGCAATGGTGGCAGATGGTGTTTTGAATTTCAACTATTGGTGGATTGGCGCTTTTCCTGGTTTAGCAATTCTGACGATGGCTGTGGGAACCAACTTTATTGGTGATAGTTTAAGAGACTTTCTTGATCCTAGGCTGAGAAAGGAACTGTAAACTACTAAACTTAATCTATGGTTAGGACATCCATTCCCAGACAATTTATACCCGGATAGAAAAGATTGAATCCCCATAGACACGCAAACTGTAACAACTAAGCTTGTCCCAAAATCGACACTGGTGTCGATTTTGGGAAAACCGTCAATATGAGTTTGTCACACTCGTATACACACTTATCATATATTGAATTTTTGGGCTTTTTCTAAAATCCTTTATACGGGCATAATACTTATTGAATAGACTATTAAAGGGTGGTATTATATGGATATAGAGAAGCCTCTCAAAAAGGAGGAAAAAGACATGTCAGCAATTCCTAAAAAAGTTGAGATTGATCGGCAATCAGCATTAAATAAAATAAGTTCAAAAACTCACATTCTTGACGCCCAAAAAGGCAAAATAAAATTGAACCCTGAAAATCCTAGCCATAAAGATTGGTATGAGGATAAATAGTATCCACCAAATATCCCCCCAACTTACTTCGACCAGTATAAAGAGCCTATATATAAGTGGAAAGATGCTGGACTTACTCGCTTATCCTTTGTCAAAACACATAAACTTCATAGAATCGCCAGAAATGAACTTGGTACATATTGTGGAGAATTAGATTGGACCGAATTTCTTAGAGTCCTTGATAGAATAATAGGAGTAAACACATAAGACCTCTTGCAGGTCTTTTCTTATTTCAAAAATCAACCTCAAAATCTTACTCCGATATGGACATTTCCGATAACGTTCTGCGTATTCCCGAAGTCTGCATACTACATTCATATTCTCTCAGATTTCGGGAATACGCTGTGTAGTGTCCGCGCTCAAAAGAATGGCTATTAATTCCATGAATATCCACCAAAAACCTTCTATATTCATAAAAGTGGACATAATACTTATTGAAACAAGCTTATTGGAGATGGTATGATATGGATAAGAAAAATAATCATGAGGAGATGGATAAAATGCCAACACCTCAAAAAAAAGAGGATATAACCTTCGCTGACTTTGTAAACAAAAACAAAGATATTATCTATAAAATAGCCAAAGCCAACACCGTGGTTAATGAAGCCGGTCTTACAGTTATCCCAAAAGATGATCCTTGGCGTGATGAAAAAGAATGGGATGAAATGTACGAAGACCTAAAAAAGAAATGATCATTAGCAATGGCGATGTTTGGTTTGCGAAGTTTCCTCTTGAAGAAGATGGTTCCGTATTTTCTTCTCGACCAGTCATAATTCTAAACGTGGAGCACCTTATAGTTTTAGTTGTAAAAGTAACTAAAACGCCTCCTCGATCCAATGACAAATATGATATTCCTATTAACTATTGGCAATATGCGAACTTAAGATTTAAATCGACTGCTCGTGTGTCGAAGACACAAATTTTAGATCATTCGCAGCTTGTTTTTAAGATAGGAATACTTCATCCCACTGATTTTGTGAATATCCACGATGCATTCATGCGATACATTACTCAAACCAGCTAATAATTGGGGCTCCAAATGGGGTCCCTATTCTTATTTAAGACCTGCAAAACAGCTTCGAAAACGGACATTACACATAACGTCCCGTGAATTCCCGAAGTCTGGTTACTATGCTCATATTCTCTCAGATTTATGGTAATTCGCTGTTAGCCGAAGTACACCGGCCCGTTACTCAGAGAGCGCCATGGACGGCGCTCCCTCAAGTAACTACAAAGCACACTTTCATTTATTAAATATCTCAAATGCTGTTTGTAACATCAAAAATCACATCAGCTACAACTCAACTCTGAACAACTTGTAATTTCTTAAGGTACTCATGTATATTACATTGAAGTTTATTTCTTTTCTCTTCTAAAGCTTTGGGAATATTATCGTACACTTCCTCATGCTCTTTTTCGGTCATAGATACATCTCTGACAATAGCGTACGTCATATTGTATTTCACATCATAATTATAACGTTTGAAGATTGTGCCCATTTTAGAGCAGTTTTTTCTCACTTCAACGAAACTATGATAAAAATTTTCTTCATAAAAAGGGGCATATCTGTCTATAGTTCTTGAATACAAATTATACTTATCGCGATAATTTTCGTATTTCTTATCTATCCACTTTTGTTTCTCATCTTCATCGGTTGGAACTTCATCAAAAGATGGATATAAGTTAATAGTTGCTACAATACAATCAAAGAGCTTCTCCCAAATATCTTGATAAATTCCAAATTCTTTATTATATTGAACCTTTGTAATATATAGCGCTTTTTGATTTAGAGAGTTGACTTTGTTTAATTCCAACATTAGTTTGGACTTGTACTCTTCTATTTCAAGTTGATGTTTCTTCTTCTCCTCTTCCAAAATTCTGTTTGCCCATACTTTCCCTAACCAGCTGGATAAAGCAAAAATTATTGCTCCTGCTCCCCCTAAGCTAAATATGACTGCTCCTATCAACTGAAATATTTCTTTCATCCAATCTCCTCCAAGTAGCATAATAATTCATCTATTCTCAAGATATAATCCGCGCATGGAGGCGCGGTCTTTCGGTGTATTTCGGCTAACGTCCCGAGGGTTTGCGACGTCGGGTTACTACATTCATATTCTCTCCGATGTCGCAAACCCTCTGTTATGAGAAGTGGCAACTTGTCGCTTCCCGATTTCTCTGTCAGAAACGGGAAGCGATTTCTTTATTTAATTGACAAAGATAGACCATGGGAAATATATTAAACTATGTCAATCGTCATTCCTAAAGAGCAATAAGATCATTCGCCGGGCCTGTGGAGAGTGTGGACAGGCTCTTTTAAGAATATCCCAAGATAGCCTGTCCAAGAGCTGTGGTCAACTCGAAGCACAGCGCAGAGTTGTCCATAGCTCGGCACTATCCACAGGCCTCCGCGCATTTAGAGTGTGGGTTGTTAAAAAATTAAAACCTTATCGAGTGAAGTTTCCGACGCCTCCTCGATAAGGTCTCCCCATAAAAACATCCTTAAGAAAGGACGATTCTATGTCTATTATTGTAACCTTTTTAGGGGGTATCTCGCAATATCTAATTGATGCTAAACAATGGTTTGATGAAATAACGAACCGTTGTCCTCATTGTGAAGCAAAGACGCATCGTCATGGTCAATACCTTCGAACCGTCTGGAGTGAATTGTCCGCCTTTCAGATTTCTATCTTTCGCCGTTATTGTCCAAGTTGCACTAGAACGTTTTCTTACATCCCTTCTTTTATTAAACCTTACGCTCGTTTTCTTAATTCGTATCGATTTCACCGGATTGGGTGCCACGTGCTTGAACAAGTTTCCATTAATAAAGCGATAAGGTCCTTTTCAGTAGCATCGATTACCTCAATTAGTACTACTACCTTTAGGCGCTGGCTTAAACGTTTAAGAGGCATCGCGTCCGATGTGAATAAACATCTGATCAAGCGTCTATTAGAGCTGCAGCCGAACCTCCCTCTGCCCTCTGGGCGTGTAACGGATCTTTTCTTTCTCCTTCAGACAGCCTTGAAATTCCATTTAAGATTTTGTGAAATCTCTGGGGTATCTGCGGATTCTCTGGGTGTTTTTGATTTGCTTAATTTAGAACTACCGACAACTCTCCGGGTCTAACGTCTCCTCTTCAGTGGGGGGGACGTTTTGTCTTTTTGTGAAAAATTCGATCTCTGCTAGGTTCTTTGATGTGACGGTTCCCCCGTTACCTAGAAAACGGCCATTTTTTAGCTCTTCCTCCCACAAAATATGCTATCTCCCCAGTTTGAACGCTCTGTGAGACAATCCTTTTAGTAGATTTTATGAGAGGATGTCACGAAATGGAGGATTCCCAACGCGAGACCATTGCGACCTTTCGTTTTGGCCTTATTGCACCGGTGGTTACCCGGAAACTTGACAAGGGTGCACGTCAAACGATTTTAAACCAAATAGCAAGTCAAACTTATATCTCTCCAGAGGGTACATGTGAACAGGTGAGTATTCGAACTCTAGAACGTTACATTGCCGCTTATTTAAAGCATGGACTTGAGGGGCTTAAACCAAAACCACGAAACGATCGGGCCAGTCCTCGAGCTATTTCTCCCGATCTTCTGGACAAAGCGGTTGCGTTAAAACTCGAAGCCCCTGCCCGTAGCGTTCAGCAAATTATCCGAATTCTTGAGCTGACCGGATGTACTCCAGAAGGTGTTCTTAAGGTAAGCACGCTAAGTGCTCATCTTTACCAACACTCTAAAGTTAAGGAACTTGCGGCAGGAAAGAACTCTACGTTTCGACGGTATGAAATGGCTTACCCTAACCAGACCTGGCAAGCAGATACGCATCACACCCTGTACTTACCTCACCCAACCCTTCCGAATAAACGAAGGCTTGTCTATCTGATTGTTTTCCTCGATGATTTTTCCAGACTTATTACCCATGGTGAATTTTTCTTTGAGGAAAACGTCTTAAGTCTTGAGCAAACGTTAAAGAAGGCGATCCTTAAACACGGAATTCCGGAAAAATTGTATGTGGACAATGGCGCTATCTATGCTTCTCACCACCTTCAGGGTATCTGTGCTCGTCTTAACACGCATCTTGTGCACGCCAAACCTTACCGGCCTCAAGGGAAAGGGAAGGTAGAACGTATGTTCCATTATGTTGACAGAAGCTTTAAGCCGGAGGCTTATCTTCTGATTGATCAAGGGAAACTGACGACACTTGAGCAACTCAATGAGTATTTTTGGGCTTGGCTAGAGAAGGCTTACCAAATGCGCATTCATGGGACGACGAAGGAAAAGCCCCGGGTCCGTTTTAAAAACCACGCTAAGGATCTACGTTTCATTGATCCTTCTCTTATCGACAACTATTTCCTCTGGGAGGAACATCGAACAGCCGACACGACTGGGTGTATTAGTCTTCAGGGGAATTTGTATGAACTCGACCTTTCTTTAGCTAAAAAGAGAGTGACTCTCCGTTTTGATCCTAAGGATCTTAGTCGTCTAGAAGTTTGGTTTGAAGAAACCCAATATCCTGATGCACTTCCCTTGAAAATGACTCGACATAGACACAAAGCCATACCGGTCGTGGAGGAGGTTCCCCCTGAACCGACGGGTTTAAACTTCTTAGAAGCTAGCAAATCTGCCTTAGCTAGTGAACAAGCAAACGCCTTACAAAACACATTAACCTTCGCCAAACTACGAAAGGAGTAAAACCAATGATTAAGACGTTTTTTGGATTGACCCATGTCCCTTTCACGAAAGAAATTCCGACGGAGTTTATCTTTCCCTCAAAAGCTCACCAGGAGCTCATTGCAAGACTTGAATTTGCGATTGAAAACCGGTTATTTTCTCTGGTGACCGGAGATATTGGTTCGGGTAAATCGACCGCGATTCGTACCTTGGCAAGCTCTATGGACCCAAGTCGTTACCGCTTTGTTTATTTGTCCGAATCCCGAATGAGCCCTCGGATCTTTTACCAAGAAGTTCTCTACCAACTCGATACGGAACCAGGGTTTCTTCAGGCCACCGCAAAACGGCGCTTTGTGGAAACCATTCGAGACTTCTACGAAAAGCACCATGTTCTTCCCGTGATCGTCATTGATGAAGGGCAAGAGCTTTCGACGGCCATGATTAATGAATTACGTTTTGTGATTAATTTCGATGTGGATTCTACGTCTCCTTTGGCCCTCATCCTTACAGGGCAACCGGAACTAAAAGATCGCATAAAACTCCGAGCCTTAAGGGCGATTGATCAGCGTATTAATGTTCGCTTTCATTTAAGGGGTCTCTCGGAGGAGGAAACCAAAGATTATATCTTCCATAGCCTTCGTAAAGCAGGCGGAACACATTTGTTTTTCTCGGAAGATGCGATCAAAGCAATTTTTGTGCACTCGAATGGGATTCCGCGCATTATTAACTCAATCTGCACCGACTGTTTAGTAGATGCTATGATACGTGAGCAGCATACCATTGATGGTACGAATGTCACCCGGGTCATTTCTGAACGCTAATAATCTGTCCTGAACATCCCAGTTCTCTGACAAAGAGGGCTGGGATTATATTTTTCTGCTGACCCTGACATTTGGAAGAGAACACTTCTGAAATGACATGCGATTCTAGAAGTGCGGACTTCCAACTGACAGTGATTTCTGGAATTCTACTGACAAATAGCTCAGGAAACGACAGCAACTCCTACTTTACATCTGTAAAAATATTAGGTCACTATAAGAACCTGAAATCAGGTCATCTTCCAATACATTAAATAATCGAAGGTAATAGTTACATTGCTCGAGTAATTTTTCTTGCCCTATATTACCTTCATTATCCATAACCTCAATTTCAATAAATGTCCCAAGATCTTTTACTATATCGATATGAAACTTGATGTTATCGATATGGTAAATTTCCCTTTGCTTATCAACCACAACGAATACACCCAACGATTTTTCTAGAATTTCCTTTAATGAATAATTTGAATTTGTAGGGTTATATAGAATGTAATCACTTTGTCTTGGTAATTTTGTATTCTCCCGTTCGTAAAAAATCAAATTATTTTCTATTTTACCTTCACGCAACTTCAATCTTCCACAATTTGAATTGAAATAAGTATCAATCTGATGATCAATTCCTCTAAAGGTAGCGCCCTTCGCCATTAGGATTTCTCTAATTACTACGTGGTTTGAACACTTTGCTTTAATTTCAATATTCGTATTAGACATATGATTCTTGGTCCCTTCCAATAATTAAATTCTAACAAAACTAAATATCTTCTCGGATTTGCCAATCTAATTCTCAATAAAACTAATTTATAAGCATGTTTTATCCAAAAAACATTTTCTCTATATCTTCCAGTTTTTCATATATTATTACTTGATTCGCGATTCCAAGCATTGTATTTGAGATATCCGACCCCTTCTTTGCAATGGCGACTACCGGTATTCCTTTGGCATAAGCGTATCCTGCCTCTATCCCCAAGCCAACACCCTTTTCAGATAAGTCAAGCATAACTATATTGCTCGAATCAATCTCTTCGAAAGTTGCTTTCATTAATTCATCTGGAGGAAACTCTTCTGCTCCCCATTTTTCCATGTCACGGATTACACAACTCATTTCATAACCGTAATTTTCAAGGATAGCACAAATTTGCTCAATGATTAACCTGTTTCTGCAGTCTTCATAATACTTTATTCCAAAGTAAACTTTCATTTTGTCAACTCCAAAAAAGTGTCAGCGTTAGGAACGATTTCCTTGTGGACAATCTGCTTATCGGTTTTTTAAACGTTTTTAATATTATTCATTTCTCAAATATAAATAAATCCCTTTATTCTTCAAACACCTTCACCGAAATTGCCATTTCTCATAACGTTCTGAGGGTTTGCGATGTCGGGTTACTACCCAATATTTTCTCCGATGTCGTAAACCCTCTGTTATCGGAAGTGTCCAGCTACAAAGGATAGCTTAGATTCACCTCTTAGCATATACCTTAATATGCCAGATTTCTGCACAGTTTCTAAATTCCTTTATACGTGCATAATACTTATTGAACAAACCATTAAAGGGTGGTATTATATGGATAAAGATGAACCCCTCAAAAAGGAGGAAAAAGTTATGCCAGCGATTCCTAAAAAAGTTGAGATTGATAGGCAATCTGCATTAAATAAAATAAGTTCAAAAACTCCCATTCTTGACGCCCAAAAAGGCAAAATTAAATTAAATCCTGAAAATCCCAGCCATAATGATTGGTATGAGGATAAATAGTATGAAAAATGGCTAATATTGGTGATATTTATTGGACTGAAATCTATTACGAAGACAAAATTGAATCTAAAGTCAGGCCAGTTCTTGTTGTAAATGATGAAGTAGGTTCAAGTTTACTTACAATAGCTGAAATAACAAGTTCTCCACCAAATATATCCCCAACATACTTCGACCAATATAAAGAGCCCATATATAAGTGGAAAGATGCTGGACTTTCTCGCTTATCCTTTGTCAAAACACATAAACTTCATAGAATTGCCAAAAATGAACTTGGAACATATTGTGGATAATTAGATTGGAACGAATTTCTTAGAATCCTAGATAGAATAATAGAAGTAAACGCATAAGACCTCTTGCAGGTCTTTTCTTGTTTCAAAAACGAACCACAAAGTTTTACTCCGATATGGACATTTCCGATAACGTCCCGAGGGTTTGCGATGTCGGGTTACTACATTCATATTCTCTCCGATGTCGCAAACCCTCTGTTAGGCGGCGGACGCCCAATATATCTAAAACCTTTATTATCTTCTACTTTTTTTCTCCAAACATAATATCTGGATGCAAGTCTTTACTACGATCAATTTTCTGTGAATCTATGACTTCACCTTTTTCTGAAATTCCCTCTATATTTAACACTTTATCATTCTTACTTGGAAATACAAACCAAATTCGGGTATCTAGATAGCTCACAGTTTTAGCCTCATAAAAGTTCCCTTTACTTACATTAGTAACTTTAACTTTTTGGATTTTATTGTTTCGAAGTTCTCCCCATAACAATGGAGAAGTTATACCGGGCACCTGTTCAATGTATTGCCCTGTGTAACCACCAAATCCGCCACCCCAAACCCATTTCCACCCAAATAGGTTTCTTCTGACGAAATCTGAACGCAATGTGTAGCTGTCCCCCGTGCCTTTCTTAGAAAAAACAACCACCTGATCTTCGATCGGTTCAATATGAATCGTTTGACCAATTATCCCCCATTGGTTTTTAAGTGCATCTTCTATGGAGGTTGTAGCTAATGAAGGGGCAGAAAATGACTTGAACAAAAAACCGCTTATAAACACTGCCAAGACCACAGATATCCCTAAAAAAATTCTCTTCATTTTTCCACTCCTCAAAAACATTTCTGTATCCATTCAGAAGTATGTCTGTCGCCTAACGTCCCGAGTGTTTACGACGCGTCCCAACCACATTCATATTGGCAAAGTGTCGTAAACACTCTGTTATAGGATGTGCGGCTCCCCAAATTCTCACCCTAATTCGTAGTTACTCTTTTAAATATAATTCCTTCGGCCTCGTACACAACTAAGTAAGTCTTTTGGTCAGGCTTTTTGTAGAATTTAGGGAGTGAATTCCATTTCCACTCAATCGACCCCATAGGTAATTCTGTCCACCAGTTTAAGTTAACAACTTGACCTGTAGATTCGTTGAAACCTTCTGTCCACTTGTCAATGTCTTCCTCTTTCACTTTGACCGCAAAACGCATATCCTAATCAGACGGACCTGGAACCCAACCTTTAGAATTATCTTGGAAAACTATATGAAATTCAGTTGATGACACCATTGAAGGAAGAACCAAGTATTTTCGAAGAAAGTTCAATTTCTCCTCTTGAGTCGAAAAGACGGTACTAATAGTATCCGTTGTTAACGAAGCGCCTGCTTTTTGGGAGAATGTCAAAATGCTCAGAAACAAAAAGACTACTAATGTTACAACAGATACTGTTATTATTGCAGACTTTTTCTTTCTCAAAAATACCAAATCCCATGACCTTCTTTCATAAATCATGCATAGCCGCATTTCCTATAACTTTTTTTATACGAACTTCGTTAAATGTCTGTCTCGTAAACTATATACGAACTTGTTCGTATAAAAATCCTTTATTAACCCCCCTCGAAATCATTAGAGTTAATGAAAAATTTACCTTTATTATACTCCTTTGTGACCGGTATCTAAACACTATTACCAGTTAACAAAACAATATTCTCATTTTCATCCGAATTTCCTCACGAGAGCCTATTTGCCTATTAATGAAGCCAGAGTCCCTTTGCGTACAGGAACTCTGGCTTTTTTCCTTCTTGTTATTGTCTGGTACGAAATAAGCGTTTCGTTGGCGGTATCCATATATAAAATTATAGCTCTTTTATGGTGACAGAGCACCGTGGTCACGGAAAATGACTAACCTGTATCTGGAAAGGGGCTACTTATTACCTTTCTGGCAGCATTAATATTAACAATACCAATGATAATTAGTGAGTATTTAGTATGGGAGTTAACTTAAAAGAGTCGTTTAGCGATGGTTATTTTCTCAATCTCCTTTGCCCCTTCGTAAATCTCCAAAATCTTTGCATCCCTATAGAAGCGTTGAATGTCATACTCGTCAATATAGCCATAGCCACCGTGCATTTGCAAGGCTTTGTCAGTGACCCAGACCGCTGTTTCACCGGCATAAAATTTAGCCATGGCGTTGAGTGAGGGATCTAACTGGCCGTTGTCCGCTTTCCAAGCGGCCTTGTAGATTATGTTGCGGGCCAATTCTATTCGGGTTGCCATCTCGGCCAGTTGGAACTGAATGGCTTGGTTTGCGGCAAGGGGAACGCCGAAGGTTTTGCGCTCTTGAACATATTTAAGAGCCAAATCTAAAGCTCCTTGCGCTAAACCAAGCCCTTGGGAGGCTACCATGATGCGCGTTTGATCAAAGAAATGCATGAGTTGGTAGAAACCGTTACCTTCTCGGCCAACAAGGTTTTTTTGAGGTACTCTCACATCTTCGAAGGTGATTTCTGCCGTATCCGAGGCTCGGATCCCCATCTTGCCATGAATTTTCATCCGTGTAATTCCGGGGAGTTTTGCATCAACAATAATTAAGCTGTGGCGCTGTGTTTTTTTAGGTGCCTCCGGGTTCGTGACGCATAGGGTGACCATATAGTCACAGATTGTTCCGTTGGTGATGAAGGTTTTACTGCCGTTTAGGATATAGTCTGAACCATCTTTGGTGGCCCGGGTTGTTGTTCCAGCCACATCGCTTCCGGCGTTTGGCTCGGTATAAGCTCCGGCAAAGATTGCTTGACCGGCAGGAAGCAAAGGAAGATAGGTTTGCTTTTGTTCTTCGCTGCCATAGTTGATAATATTTTCGGCACCAAAGGTTGCAGCGCCAACGACTAAGCTCAGGCCTAAATCCACTCTAGATAGCTGCTCTGTGATTAAAGCTGTCTCAGTCCAACCAGCCCCAGGTCCTCCATATTCCTCAGGAATTGCAATTCCGACTAACCCTGCTTCGCAGGCTTTTTGCCAGAGTTCACGTGGGTATTTTTCCTCTCGGTCACATTCTTGGGCAATCGGTGTAAACTCTTTGAGGGCAAATTTGTACGCCAGGCTTTGAAAGGCTCTCTGTTCTTCTGATAATTCGAAATCCAAGGCTGTTCCTCCTCGTTCTTCTTTTAATATACGGGGTATTATAAAATCCCGTATATTAGTATCGTTCTATTTAGGGGACAGGGTTTTCCTGGGACATTGAGAGTATTCTCCACTTGTTTTGATTGTCTAGCTAAAGTAATTGCAATTTCAATGCCAATCCAAAAGGGGTCCTTTTTCGGTGTTTTTGGGTGTAAAAGGAGAGGTGGCGTGTCCATTGTGTTGTCAACTGTCCGTTATTCCGGACAGTTATTTCGCATTTTCATTATGATTTGGCGTCGTTGATTTCTTTTCGGTAAAATGCAGCATATTGGTGGCGTAAGTCCCGCTTAAGAATCTTTCCGCTGGGAGTTTTAGGCAGATCGTCTAGAAAAATGACACCTTTGGGGACCTTGAAGGCCGTCAGGTTTTTACGGCAAAGGAGGATGATCTCTTCTGAACTGAGGACTGCCCCTTGTTTGAGAACGACCAAGGCGGTCACCGCCTCTATCCATTTTTCATGGTCAAGGCCGACTACTGCGACCTCTGAAACCCGGCTGTCTTGATAGATCACTTCTTCCACTTCTCGGCTTGGCACATTTTCGCCACCGCTTTTGATCACGTCTTTCTTCCGGTCCATGACGGTGAGGTAGCTATCCTTATCTAGAATCCCGATATCTCCGCTGTGGAACCAATCGTGCGCTAAAGTGGTCTCAGTCTTTTCCGGATCTTTGAAATAGAGCAACATGGTGTGGGGACCACGACCGCAAATTTCGCCAGGGCGGCCTTCCTTCGTAATCGGTTGATGCTCCTCGTCTTCCAATTGAGATACCATGTTCAAAGCAGCCTTGCCTGCTGAACCTGGTTTGGTCAGCATATCCTCAGGTTTGAGCATCGTATGGTAAGGGCTGAGTTCTGTTTGACCATAGAAGTTATAAAATTTCTGGCAATTGGGTAGGCGACGGGTGATCTCCTTTAGAACTTCCACAGGCATAATCGACGCCCCATAATACCCTTTGACTATAGAACTTAAATCATAACTGTCGAACTCAGGGTGGCGCATGAGACCGATCCAAACCGTTGGCGGCGCAAAGAACATGGTTGCTCGGTATTTTGCAAGGTTGTCCATAATTTCCTTCGGATCGGCTTTAAACAGGAGGATGTTTGTGGCTCCCACCATTAAAGCGGGAGTGAGGAATACATCTCTCTGAGCGCAGTGAAATATTGGCAATGCATTGAGGTTAACATCCCCGGGAGTAAATTCTCCATCAATAATGCAGCTCGTGTATTCGGCCAATAGAGACTGGTTGGTCAGAATCACTCCTTTGGGCAGGCTCTCAGTCCCGGATGTGTAGGTCATTTGAACCGGATCCTCGATGTGAAGCTCTACATCAGGCTCATCAAATGGATACTTTTTGTACCAGGTCTCAAAGTTGGTGAAGTTCGCTGGGACGGTCTGCTCCAGTCCTTGTCGGGACCAGAGAAGGGTTTTTACGGAAGGCATGTCATCTAGTACATCTTTAACCAGATGGTAAAGGGCGTCTTCAATAATGAATACCTTAGCCTCTGAATGGTTTATGCAGTAAGAGATGTCTTTGCCGAGGAGAAGGAAGTTGACTGCCAGGTATACTCCTCCGGCTTTGGCCGTGCCCAGCCAAGTGAGGACATGGTCGATCGTGTTGTGAGCGAGTATGGCCACCCTATCGTATTTTTGCACACCTAACTCGATTAGGGCATTGGCCACTTGGTTAGATTCCTTCTCCAGTTGACGGTAGGTGAGTGTGGTATTTCGGTAAATTATGGCGGGTTTCTCCGGGTGACGATGGGCGCTTCGTCCAACGATATCGGCGACGACCCAGCGGGTGATCCGGTTATAGCGGGTGCGAAGAAAGCGGACGTTTTCCCCATTGAGCGTATGGTAATGCTCTTGTTCTGCTTCTGTTAGCGGGGCATTTAGGGTCATGGGAATCCTCCTCCTCTTTTTTTCTAGTTTTCAATTATATGTTCAGAATATTTGCAATATTAATGCCAATTAAAATCCCTTGCTTCTTCACACCTTTTGCGTGTAAAAGGAAAGGGCAAAGTGTATATTATGTTGTCAACTGTCCGTCACTCCGGACAATTATAACGAAACATGGGAAGGGAAGTTATTGAGTTTTTTTATCGGAGACTGCCAAAGGGAGATGCCTAGGGCCTAGTGGCATAGGATTTGCATTTGTTTAATACAAGCAAAGAAGAGATGGATGCAAAATACTCAGAATATTAAGAATAATATGAGAGGGGAGATCAAGAATGATTCTGGCGCAGGACAAACGGATTGAAGATTACAGTTGCAAAGGATGGTGGGGGACTAAGACAATCCTTGATTATTTTCAAGAGCATGTAGTTACCATTCCAAATCGTATTGCCCTGGTGGATCCGCCTAATCGTGAAGAGCTTACAGGCTCGGCCCCAGAACGCTTAAGCTATCGTGAGCTTGATGTCATAGTCCAGAAAGTAGCAAGAAAACTCATAACTTTAGGCGTCCAAAAAGATGATATTTTGATGGTTCAACTGCCCAACACCTGGGAGTTGGCGATGCTTTATCTGGCCGTTGCTAAGACGGGTGCTATAATTTCCCCTATACCGATGCAGTGGCGTCTTAAGGAGTTGGGCTATGTAGCTAAACTCACGGAATCTAAGATCTTTATTACGATCGAGCAATTCAAAGATACCTTTCACTTAGAAATGGGGAGAGAGCTTCTACAGAATGGATCAGGAAGCCTTAAGCTCTGTATTAGCTTGGACACCTTAAGGGAGTGGACGAAAGGGAAAGAGACCCTAGAAGATGAACGAGCAACAGAGCAAAGTAAAATAGAGGCAAATGACATAGTTACTATCTGCTGGACATCTGGAACAGAAGCAGATCCGAAGGGTTGCCCGATGAGCCATAACAACTGGATATCTCAATGCGGCATTGCGATACAGGCTGCAGGCATTTGTAAAGGAGATGTGCAGTTTACAGCTGGACCTTTGGTGAATATGGCATCCTTGGGTACCACATTTGTACCTTGGCTGATGCTGGGAGGAACCTATGTCCTCCACCATCCTTTCGATGCTCAAGTATTTGTTAAGCAGATGATTCAAGAAAAGGTCAACTACACACTATTGGTTCCGGCTGTAGCCAACTTGCTTGCCAAACACCCACAGGCGGATCTGTTTGACTTTAGTTCGGTTCGATCAATAACTCTAGGCTCTGCTCCTTTATCGTTGTTTGCAATGCAGGAGTTTAAACGAAGATGGAATATTGATATTGGTAATATATGGGGACAAAATGAGGGGACAGGGATTGTTTCTGGTCCCGGAGATGTTCCGAATATGGAGCAAAGGGTGGATCACTTACCCCAATACGGCAAGGCTGGATCAAAGTGGATATCTGCGGTAGAGGGGATAGAGACCAAGATCATGGATCTGGAGACTGGATTGGAACTTACAGAGGTAGGAGCGGTGGGAGAACTAGCCTATAAGGGTCCGAATGTCTTTCCAGGGTATTATAAGCGTCAGGATTTAACGGCGAAGTCTTTTGATGAAGATGGATTTTTCTATACTGGGGATTTGTTCCGGATCCGGGAGGGGAATTACATTAGCTTCTTTGACCGGAAAAAGGATATCATCATTCGAGGTGGGCAAAACATCAGCGCTCAGGAAGTAGAGAATATACTGATGAGTCATTCGAAAATATTGGATATTGCGGCTGTGGGCGAACCCGATGATATTTTTGGTGAGCGTACGTGTGTTTTCGTGGTAGTCCGACCGGGAGAAACCTTGGATTTGACTGAAGTGAAAGAGTTTATGCACGATAACAGAGTTGCAATCTACAAGTGGCCAGAGAGGGTGGAACTTATCGAGGCGATCCCTCGCAATCCAACGGGCAAGATCCTGAAAGCACCTCTTAGGCAGAAATTAAGGAAAAGTGTTCTGTGATGAAATTCTGAATCTGGGGGTAGTTAAGCGAAAGTAATGCATTAGGAAAGGGTGTTAAACGATGAGAGAAGCAGTGATTGTAGAAGCAGTAAGAACTCCCGTAGGACGGAGAAATGGAGCTTTAAGTGCTATTCGTTCTGAGGATTTGGCGGGCCAAGTCCTCAGAGAGGTGGTTAAGCGAGGGGGAGTCGATCCTGCCTTGATCGAAGATGTGCTAATGGGTTGCGTTTCTCAAGTGGGGGAGCAGGGTTTTTGTATCGGGCGTCAGGCTGCCTTGATCGCAGATTATCCTCAACACGTTCCAGGTTTAACGATTGATCGTCAGTGTGGATCTAGTCAGCAGGCTATCCATTTTGCGGCACAGGCGATTCTGGCTGGGGATATGGATATCGTTGTAGCAGCGGGTGTGGAAAATATGTCCCGAGTTCCTATGGGCTCAAACGTAAGGGATACAGAGTTATCACACGAGTTGACCTCACGTTATGAGATCATTAATCAAGGCCTTTCTGCAGAGCGGATCGCCGCGCAATGGGGTCTCAGTCGCCAACAAATGGACGAATTCTCACTGGAGAGCCATGAGAAAGCTCTGAAGTCCCAAGAAGAAGGGCGTTTCGAGCGTGAAATTATGCCGATAAATGTGATTTTGCCGGATGGGAGCCAGATGGTTATGAAAATGGACGAGGGCCCACGGCGGAACACAAGTCTGGAAAAACTTGCTACTCTAAAGTCGCCCTTCCAGGAAAACGGTCGAATCACGGCTGGAAATGCGAGTCAAATTTCGGACGGAGCGGCAGCGGTACTCGTAATGTCGCGTGACAAAGCGCTTGAACTGGGTCTGAAGCCTCGTTTTCGGATAGTGGCTCGGAGTGTCATAGGTTCTGATCCGACCCTGATGCTTACCGGTCCTATAGCGGTTACTGCTAAGGTGTTGGCTAAAGCAGGTCTAAGTCTTGCCGACATTGATATCTTTGAGGTGAATGAAGCATTTGCAGCAGTTCCATTGGCTTGGCTGATAGATACGGGTGCTGACCCGAAGAAACTAAATCCGAATGGTGGGGCTATTGCCCTAGGGCATCCCTTGGGCGCCAGTGGGGCTAAGTTGATGTCGACAATGATACACGAACTTGAACGAACCGGCGGCCGTTATGGACTGCAAACTATGTGCGAGGGACATGGTATGGCTAATGCGACAATTATTGAGCGATTAGATTGAGAGACAAACAGGTATTAAGGAAGGAGTAATTCACGATGGATTTGAAACAAGTAGTTGGATTCGTCACGGGAGGGGCCTCTGGTTTGGGGGAAGCGACTGTACGGCGGATAGTTAACGATGGAGGTAAGGCCATGATTCTCGATCTAGCGGTAGAACGAGGAGAGAAGTTGGTTGCTGAATTGGGTGACAGTGCCCTATTTTGCAAGACGGACGTTAGCAGTGCTGAGAGCGTACAAGCGGCTCTGGAACAGGCAATTAAGGGGTTCGGACGCGTTAATGTAGTTGTGAATTGTGCAGGGATTGCGGTAGCAGAAAAGGTGCTAGGTAAGAAAGGGCCTCATTCCCTTGAGAACTTTTCAAAAATTATTCAAATAAATCTAATTGGTAGTTTTAATGTTATACGCTTAGCTGCGGAATATATGGCGAACAATGAGCCTAATGCTGGAGGAGAGCGGGGCGTGATTATCAGTACCGCTTCAGTAGCTGCCTATGAAGGACAAATCGGGCAGGCCGCCTACAGCGCGTCTAAAGGAGGGCTCGTAGGAATGACTCTGCCTATTGCACGAGAGATGGCAACCCATGGCATTCGCGTGATGACGATTGCCCCTGGTCTCTTTGAAACTCCGATGTTTGAATCCTTGTCAGAGGAGGCTCGCAAGTCACTAGGCGCTATGACTCCGTTTCCCTCTCGACTGGGCTATCCAGAGGAATTTGCCCTTTTAGTGAAGAGTATCGTGGAGAATCCAATGCTCAATGGTACTACGATTCGTTTGGATGGGGCAATTCGTATGCAGCCTAGGTAAAAACCATTGTGGTCATATGAGAGACTCGTAATGATAATAGTAATCTCGGGAAGCGTGATTTAACATTAAGACTATTGGTTAATAGACCGAAAGGAAGGGAACGATGGACATCTATTCGGAAGACCACAAAATGTTTCGTCGAGCCTTCGTAAAGTTTGTAGAAAAGGAGCTCTCTCCTCATATCGAAGAGTGGGAAGCACAGAGAGAGATCCCGCGTTGGGTATGGAGGCGGATGGGGGAACAGGGCTACCTCTGTCCATGGTTGGAAGAGAAATACGGTGGTTCTGGAGCGGACTTTGGCTTCTCTGCTATTATTAATGAAGAATTAGCAAGAGCTGGCGTGGGGATTGGGATGGGATTGCATAGTGATATCATTGCACCTTACATTCAGGCCTTTGGGACAGAAAAGCAGAAATCGGACTGGCTTCCGGCGTGTGCTCGCGGTGAAAAGATCTTAGCCCTTGCTATGACTGAACCCCAGGCCGGGTCAGACCTTCAGGGAATGAAGGCTACTGCAGTCAGGGATGGAGAAGCTTATATTATCAATGGGTCCAAGACCTTTATCAGCAATGGGGTTTTCGCGGACTTAGTTATTGTTGCGGTCAAAACTGGTTCTGAAGAGCTGCCCACAAGCAAGGGAATCAGCCTCATCGTGGTGGAAGATGGGACTCCCGGTTTTGCTAAGGGCAAAAACATGAATAAGCTTGGAATGCACAGCCAGGATACAGCGGAACTCTATTTCGACAACTGCAGGGTACCAGTCACTCAGCGATTGGGCGAAGAAGGTAAGGGATTTTCGTATCTTATGGAGAAGCTTCAGCAGGAGCGGCTGATTTCTGTTCTTGGTTCGCAAGCTTTGGCGGAACGGATGCTTAGTGATGCACTGGCTTATGTCAAGACGAGGGAAGCTTTTGGGCAGCCAATCGGCAAATTTCAACATAATGCTTTTAAAATAGCAGAAATGGCAACCGAAATTGAGATCGGGCGCGTGTTTGTAGATAACTTAGTGGCTGATCATATGGCAGGGCAAGAGATTGTGGCTAAGGTTTCTATGGCAAAATATTGGGTTGGAGAAATGGCTAACAAAGTGGGGTATAACTGCCTTCAGCTTTACGGCGGCTATGGGTATATGGAAGAGTACCCCATCGCCCGGCATTATCGAGATGTGCGGGTGCATACCATCTTTGCTGGGACTACAGAGATAATGAAACTCATCATTGCTAGAAAGTTAGGGTTGTGAGTAGGAAGGAGTGGATAGGATAGATGTATCAACTCTTAACTGGGGTGCGGATTCTTGATTTAACCCGACTACTGCCTGGAGGGTATGCCAGTCAGTTGCTGGCAGATCTGGGGGCTGATGTGCTGAAGGTAGAAGATCCTTGGCAAGGCGACTATCTGCGTTGGATGAAACCCTACTTGCCGGGTACTAAAGATAGTGCCCTTTTTTGGTCTCTGAACCGCAACAAAAAGAGTCTTAAACTGAATCTTAAAAGCAGTGCGGGACAGCAAGCCTTTTTTCGTCTGCTTACCAAGTATGACATTGTTCTGGAAGGGTTTCGGCCAGGAGTGATGGATAGCTTGGGTCTCGGTTATAAAGAGCTGCAAAAAATCAATCCCGCTGTTATCCTCTGCTCTATTTCGGGTTACGGACAGGTCGGACCGTATAGTCGACGTTCGGGTCATGATATCAATTATATGGCGATTAGTGGGGCCTTGGGTCTTACGGGACAGGCCGGAGGGGTACCTGTATCTCCAGCAGTTCAAGTGGCGGATATTGGTGGCGGGGCCCTCATGGCGGTGACTGGAATCTTGAGTGCCTATATCGCCCGGCAGCATACGGGTCGAGGACAATATATTGACGTCTCGATGCTGGACGGAGTGGTCTCCTGGATGGCGATGCTTTATGCTCAGCAAGCGGCTGAGAGTTTCACTCTGAAGCGTGGAGAAGGAATGTTAAACGGTGGAGAGGTTTGCTATGCTGTTTATGAGACTCGAGATGCTCGTTTTATGAGCCTCGGAGCCTTAGAACCAAAATTTTGGCAAGCTTTTTGTCAAGCTGTAGATCGTCCGGATCTTGTCGGCCAGCAATTTTCTCACGAGCCAAGCGTTTTGAGCGAGGTGGAGAAGATCTTTAAGAGTAGGACCCAGGAAGAGTGGACTGCTTTCTTCAAAGATAAAGACGTTTGCTGTGAGCCAATCTTAGAACTATCCGAAGCTCGCCAGCATCCTCAAGTTCAGGCTCGGCACCTATTTACTCCCCTTAGTCATCCTGAGAGTGAGGCTGTGGAGACTGTTAGGAATCCCCTCAAATTTCCGGATCAAGAGGAGCTGCCGGATCAAATTCCTCCGGGCTATGGGGAACAGACGAGGGAGGTTTTAAGAGAGGTAGGTTTCAGCGAGGAGGAAATCAAAGAGTTTGAACAGTAGAGGTAGTTGATTTGTCGAAAATTGGATTGATTATTATAACAATGAGAGTTAGTAAAAATAAATTGATATAGGCTTTTAAGCCCCCTGAACGAGAGGGGCTTTTTTCTATTGAAGCTCGAATGTTCTGAAATAAAGGAATAGCCGTTGTCTAGGGAGAACAATTAGAGTGTTACATATTTAGAGAAACCCTGAAGTTGATTGTAGTTACTCCAGTTTGACGACGAGGTGAGCTTTAATGCTAATGAGCGATATGATGACCAGAGATGTTCCTCTTATTCATCCTGAAGATAATCTTAGGCAGGGGATAGAGCTTTTACGCTGGACCAAGCTGGATGCCCTACCTGTGGTAGATGAAGCTGGTTTCTTGATTGGGATCTTTACCAAAGCCAATGTACTAGATGCTTTTTTGTCTGGTGCGGACACCACGGAGAAGATTGAGAGACATTATAATCCCCAAGTAGTGACGGTCGAAGCCGATACACCTTACCGTGAAGTAGAACAGCGGGCGAAACATAGCTCAGTGGGTACGGGTGTAGTCGTAGACAAAGAAGGGAAAGCACTTGGGATTTTTACTAAGGTAGACATGATTATGGCTCTCTTTGGAGAAGCGGAACAATTGGCCACTAAGCTCAATACGGTGTATCAGGCCATGCCCAACGGAATTATCGTCGTGGATCGCAATAACCGTATCCAACAGATAAATCTGTCCGGCGAGAAAATCCTTGGCTTGGAGCAAGAAGCTCTTAATGGTCGCCTATTCAGTAGTATTTTTCCCGACTTAGATCTGAGCTTGGTATTAAAACAGTCGCGACATCTAGTGGGAATTCAGACTCAAATCAATCAGGTGACCGTTCTTTGCAACATTAGCCCTGTGAGTGAGCTGGCAGGAGCAGTCATCGTTTTTCAAGCTTTGACCGATTTAGACCAAGTGGCTTTAGAGTTAGATGCTACCAAGCGCCTGTACGAGACTTTACTTACTGTCACCAATATTGCTTATGAAGCCATCTTCGTTGTAGACGACCAGGGAAAAATCACCTTGATCAATGAGGCAGCCTGCCAATTTTTTGGGAAGAGAGAAAAAGAGCTCTTGCAACAGCCTGTAGATCAAGTGATCGAGAATACCCGTCTTCTGCGGACTTTGAAAACAGGCATGGCTGAAACCAATGAAATCCAAGTCATTCACGGTCGAGCTTACATCGTCTCACGCCTTCCTATTGTGCGTCAGGGTAAAATTATTGGCGCAGTAGGCAAAATTACCTTTCAGAAATTGGAGGAAGTTAAGGATGTCGCTCAAAGACTTGCTCAGATGGATCATGAGTTGAGTTTTTACAAGGAACAATGGGGCTCAACCAGGCTACCTGTTACCTTCAGTCAAATCATTACAATAAGTCAGGATATGCGCCGCTTGAAGCAAGACGCTGAAATGGCTGCCCGTGGGAATTCAACAATTATGCTGACCGGAGAAAGCGGCACAGGTAAAGAACTTTTTGCCGAGGCCATTCATCAGGCAAGTCTTCGTCGCAAAGGACCCTATGTGAAGGTTAATTGCGCCGCAGTGCCGGAAAATCTTCTGGAATCGGAATTTTTTGGGTATATCAGCGGGGCGTTTACCGGAGCTCAAAAGGGAGGCAAAGCGGGTAAATTCGCGGTCGCCAATGGTGGGACATTATTTCTCGATGAAATAGGGGATATGTCTCTAAATTTACAGAGTAAGCTTTTGCGGGTTTTGGAGGATAAGTGTTTTGAGCCTATAGGGAGTAATGAAGTCATGAAAGTGGATGTGAGGATTATCGCCGCCACAAATCAGGATCTGATTCGAAAAGTTGAGAAGGGTGAATTCCGAAGGGATCTTTATTACCGACTGAATGTCATTAATTTTCACCTTATTCCACTGCATGCTCGATTAGAAGACGTCATACCACTCGTTCATGTATTTTTAGAACGGCTAAATCATGATTTTGGCAAGCAAATCGAAGGCGTTTCTCCGGATGTCCATAGAACTCTTATAGGTCATCGTTGGCCAGGGAATGTAAGGGAATTGAAAAATGTCATCGAGCGAGCTGTGAATTTTGCCTCGGGAGGTCGGCTGGAGCTGGAAGATTTGCCTTTTTACCTTAAAGAAGCTAAGCGTGAAGAGATGGTGAGGTTTGAGAAAGGGTGGAACCTTGAAAATGCCCATGAACATTTGGATAAAGACACGTTGGAAAAGGCCTTAATCAAGGTAAATGGTAACAAGTCTGAAGCAGCGCGACTCCTAGGGATTTCGCGCTCCTGGCTTTATGAGAAAATTCGGCGCTATGAGATTCAACTATAACATTTTCTTTACTGAAAGCTCACAACTTCTTAAACTTCAATTCACACTTTAAACAAACTTTATGGTTAAGATAATAGTAGGCCAATCAGATGCGCAGGCTTGATTGGTAATACTTTACCTAAGGAGGAATGTTGTTTGAAAAAAAGACTTATTGTAGGGGTGCTTAGTGCAGTGTTGTTAGTAGGAGGTGCGACAACTGTTTTCGGTGCCACAGATTCGGCTAAGCTCGATGAAATTAAGAGTTTGACACAACAAATGTTTAGCATTCAGAAACAAATCGTTGACAAAGAAGTGGAAGCAGGGCTTAGAACTTCAGAACAAGCGGACACTATGAAAAAATTCATCGACCAGCGCCAAGAAGTTAGAGAACAAGCCATTGCAGACGGTAAGGTTTTCTTACCAGGCATGGGGGGAAAAGGTATGGGAATGCGCGGCGATGCCATTATGTTTAATAATGGTCAACCTTTAACTGACGATCAACTTAAAACTTGGAGCGACGCTGCTGAAGCCCGTTTAGCTGCTCAATTAGAGGCCCTGAAAAGTAATGGGAAGTTAACCGATGAGCAACTTAATACCTGGAGTGATAAAGCGAGAGCTCAGCTAGAAGCTAAAAAAGAGGCTCTCAAGAATGGCACCTTTATGCAGGGAGACATAGGCATGGGTAAGCGTGGAGATCATGGGGGTCGTTTTTGGGGCGGGATAATAGCGCCTTCTGATCCAGCGCCAGCAGCAACGACTTCTGCAACAAATCTACAGTAATTGAAATGCCCCATCCCCAACCTTAGTGAACATACTTGATCTTCAGCATAATTTAAAAGATAATGCTTAGACCACCTTGCCAAGATTTGATTGTTTCAATAGACCATTTCAATAACTAATGGAGACATTTGTGAGTAGTAGGAAGTCAAAAGGGCTAAGTCATCCTGACGAGGATAACTTAGCCCTTTTCATTTTAGTAAGTTTACTTAATTATTAGTACTAAAAAACCCTCCATAGCCTTTCGGCTTGGAGGGTTTCAAGATTAGCGATTTACCAATTGCTACGTGTACGTGGCTGATAGCAGTCACGGCAATATACTGGCTTGTCACCAGAAGGTTGGAAAGGAACGGTTGTTTCTTTTCCACAAGTAGCGCAGATAGCTGGGAACATTTCGCGTTGTTGACGCGCATAACCGCCACCGCCGCCCTGGTTTCTGGTTTGTGCTTTTTTAGCTGCACGGCACTCTGGGCAACGTCCTGGCTCATTGGTGAACCCTTTTTCAGCATAGAACTCTTGCTCGGAAGCTGTAAACTCGAAATCACGACCACAATCTTTGCAATTTAACACTTTGTCATTGAACATTATAAAAAAACCTCCACTAATATATTACCCGCGCCTACATGGCAAGTTAACCAACTTCTTCCCGGAGCCTTAGGTAATAGAGAAGGTTTGCTTAAATCCACTAGTTTTAACGAGCTTTTATCAGTATAACTAAAAAAACTATTGATGTCAAATTAATATTTTAAACTTGCTAACATACCGAATATTTCGACGATGATTGCGGCTTGTTAAGCATACATTTCTGCTAGTAAGGCCTTAACATCCTCATTTTCCAGATATTCATCAAAGGTCATTTGCCGATCGAGGAGTCCTTTCGGTGTGATCTCAATAATCCGGTTAGCGATGGTTTGGACAAACTGGTGATCTTGGGATACGAAGAGGATATTTCCATCAAGGTTGGTTAGGGAATTATTGAGAGCTGTAATGGATTCCATATCAAGGTGGTTGGTAGGCTCGTCTAATAAGAGAACATTCGCGCCACTTAGCATCATTCTGGATACCATACAGCGTACCTTTTCTCCCCCAGAAAGCACGCGGGCCGATTTTTGGGATTCATCTCCGGAGAAAAGCATTCTGCCAAGAAATCCTCGCACGAAAGATTCATCTGGGTCTTTAGAAAATTGTCTAAGCCAATCGACAAGATTAAGATCAGTATCAAAATAAGCGGAGTTATCTTGAGGGAAATAGGCTTGGGTCGTTGTAATTCCCCAATTGATTTCCCCTTCATCAGGTTCGATTTCACCCATTAAAACTTTAAATAAGGTAGTCTTGGCATTGCCGTCCGGACCAACAAAGGCAATTTTATCCCCTTTATTCATCATAAACGAGAGGTTATCAAGTACTTTCTGGCCATCAATGCTCACGCTCAAGTTCTTGACGGTCAAAATGTTATTGCCCGCTTCTCGGTCTGGAGTGAAAGCGATATAGGGATATTTACGGGAGGACGGTTTAATATCATCGAGGGTCAGTTTATCGAGTTGTTTTTTACGGGAGGTTGCTTGCTTTGCTTTGGAGGCATTGGAGCTAAAGCGTTGAATAAATTTTTGGAGCTCTTCAATTTTATCTTCTTTTTTACGATTTGCTTCTCTCATTAGTCTGAGGGCCAGTTGACTTGATTCATACCAGAAGTCATAGTTACCCACGTACAGTTGGACCTTCCCAAAGTCGATGTCGGCGATGTGCGTGCATACTTTGTTTAAAAAATGGCGGTCGTGGGAAACGACAATGACGGTATTTTCGTAATTGTAGAGGAAGTTTTCCAGCCAAGCAATCGAATTAAGGTCAAGATGGTTGGTTGGCTCGTCGAGTAAAAGAATATTCGGGTTGCCAAAGAGTGCTTGAGCAAGCAAAACGCGAACCTTTTCGTTGCCGCTCAGTTCTTTCATTTTGGAACTCTGGAGATCTTTGCCGATTCCTAGTCCCATTAAGAGTTCTGAGGCCTCAGCCTCTGCTTGCCAACCATTAAGTTCTGCAAAGTCTCCCTCAAGTATGGATGCCCTAATGCCATCTTCTTCTGAAAAGTCCGGTTTGGCATAGAGCGCGTCTTTTTCTTCCATTATTTCGAATAACCTAGCGTGTCCCATTATGACAGTTGTCAGGGCTTCAGATTCTTCAAATTCGAAGTGATCTTGTTTTAGGACGCCGATTCGTTCACCAGGTGTTAAGATGACATCTCCGCTCGAAGAGTCTATTTCACCCGATAATATTTTTAAAAAGGTTGATTTTCCTGCGCCATTGGCCCCAATTAAGCCGTAACAATTTCCGGGAAGAAATTTCACATTAACATCTTCAAATAAAGCTCGTTTTCCAAATCTTAAAGTTAACCCACTGGTACTAATCATTCTTAATCGTTCCTTTATTATAGATTTACATATACCAAGAATATAGTATATCATTTTTTTACAAGAAGATATAGATTGATAAAAGTGGGAATGGAAGAATTAAGCAAGCCCTCATACCTTAATCAATGGTAGAGGGCTGAGAATTCTAACATATTTTAGTCGAATTTAATCTAATCGAACCTAAAGTTTTCCGGTTATTAGGCTGGTGCTTGGTTGAATTTTAGTGAATTGAACTTGTTTCAGCTTCATTCAAGAGACTTCTCAGGGCTAGTATGCCTGACATTGTTCTTGGAAATCCAGCACTGGGAGCCACTAAGAGAATGGCATGTTCAATTTCTTCCTTTGTGCAACCACTGCTTAAGGCTTTATAAATATGAGTTCTTAGGGCCCTGGGATACTGGCACTCTGTGGACAAGGCAACTTTAATTAACCAGCAAGTTTTTTCATCTAACGGACCACCTTCTTCGTGTATTAATCGACCATACGTTTCGTAGGCCTTATAAATACTCTCGTGATGTTCCGTAAAATACTTTAAATTAAGCTCTGTACTGTCTATGTTATCAAAAAAGTCATCCATACGAGGTTCCCCTTCCTGTTTTTAACATTATTCTCTAGTACCTGAAGCTTTATGCATACCTGAAGATAGGTTATGATTGTTTTGTGTATCTAATCTCAGATAAGTTAGAATGGATTAAGTCGATTAAAAGGAGAGAGTCAAATGCCGAAAATGGAAATAGAACTTAAAAAAGAAGTCAGAACGGTGCTTGTGGAGACTATTAGGAGGTATTTCTGGAATGAGAGGAATGAAGAAATCAACCATTTAGGAGCTGAATTGCTACTTGACTTTATTATCAATGAAATTGGACCTTACATATATAACAGAGGGATCGAGGATTCGTACACTTATATGAATGAACGAATCGAGGATTTACTCGGTCTTGAGAAACGGCCTAGATAATCAACTCGTTATATACAGTTGAACATCTAAAAAAGGGTAAAGGGCAACACTCCCAGTTGTAGAAGTGGAGTATCCCGATTGGAAATAATACTGGACGAGATGGAGAGGGATTTTAATGAGCTATCAAATTAGGGAAATGTCTGAAGCTGATTGGGAACAAGTAAGAGATATTTACATCGAAGGGATTAATTCGGGTAACTCTACCTTCGAGACTGAAGCGCCAAGTTGGGAAGTGTGGGATGTTGCTCATGTTAAGAGCTGTCGATTAGTCGTTGTAGGCGAGGGTAGGGTTTTGGGATGGGCTGCTCTGAGTCTAGTTTCCAGTCGTTGTGTTTATACTGGTGTTGCGGAAGTAAGTATTTATCTGGCCCAAGACTACTGTGGACAAGGGATCGGATTTAGGCTTTTGAAAGAATTGATTGGGTGTTCTGAGGATAGCGGTTTCTGGACGTTGCAGTCAGGCATCTTCCCGGAAAATGTAGCAAGTTTAGCCTTGCATAGAAAATGTGGATTTCGTCAAGTTGGCCTGCGTAAGAAGCAGGGGAAAATGAACAACGGTACTTGGCGCGATGTTGTGTTGGTGGAACGCAGGAGCGAAGTGGTGGGGAATGACTGAATTAGCAAGGGAAGCTAGTCTGGTGAAGGGGGAGATTTAGTTGAGTCTGTTGCGTTCATTTCAACCTATTGTGGATGAGCAATCGCGTGTCCTAATCCTAGGGTCCATGCCAGGGGTGGAATCGAATACTAAGAGGTATGAAGAGAAGCTGAGGGAATGGAGTATCATCGGGGATATCAATAAGAACTAGTAACCAAAAAAAATTACTGAAGGAGTGATGTTTATGAAGAAAATATTCTCAGCAATATTACCAAGTTTATTGATCTTTACATTCATAAGCATAGACCATTTTATGCTTGGAGAAGATAGTTTACATCTTTTATTAGGAATATTTTTATTATTCCCTATAATTTTTATTATTCAAGGGATTGTTTGTTCAAATTCAAAGAATAGTATGATAGTTGGATTTTCATTATCATCATTAGCAGTTATGCTACCTATTTCAATATGGTATAATGTGGGCGATATGATTCCAGTAGTAATAATATATCTATTATTAGGAGTAATATCATTCGTTAGCTCTAATATTAAAAGAGTATTTATATCAAAAAAATTACTTTAGGTTATTACGAACTAATTCCTAATCAATTATTCAAAATCTTGATTGCTTCATGTCCCTCAAGCCAATCGACAAATTGTTTAGCCGTCCTTGCAGAGCGACCATTATACCAGAGTGCCCATTGTAAGGCCTCTTTGTGAAGCCAATCCCGGTCAAGGGTCAGATTTCTCCTGGCAGCAATTCCATCGACTATTTCCAGATATTTGGTTTGATTCGGTGAAGAGAAAACAACATTGATGCCAAATCGATCTGCTAAGGAGAGTTTTTCCTGCATGGTGTCACCTGCGTGTACTTCTTCATCATGGTTGTTTGATTGCAAGCCCGCTCTTTCCTTGAAATATTCTTTAACTAAATGTCTGCGGTTAGAGGTGGCATAAATGAGAATGTTGGAGGTTTTGCTTTCTAGGCCACCTTCAAGTACGGCCTTCAGCGAAGTATAGTTTTCCTCATTATCCCCAAATACCAGATCATCTACGAAGATGATAAATTTTTGAGTTCGATTTTTTAACTGTCTAATAATGAGGGGGAAGTCTGCAAGATAGGCCTTGGGGACCTCTAACATGCGAAGGCCTTGGGTATGATATTCATTAAGTATGGCCTTAACTGTTGAGGATTTTCCGGTACCGCGATCTCCATAGAGCAGCACATTGTTCGCTGGAAAGTCCTTCAGAAATTGAAGAGTATTTTCAATGACTCTGGAACGTTCATTTTGATACTCCACTAATTCGTCTAAAGTGATAGGATCGGGGCTATCGATTCCCCTGATGTAACCTGAGCCATCAATTCTTTCCCACACAAAGGCAAAATAGCGCGCGAATAATCCACAACCGTAATCTTTATGGAACGTTTTGAGCTCATCTAGACTGTCTTGCCAGTGCTGGCAGGAATTTAGGTGTGTTTTTATGTGATTAAGATGGTTAGAAAGAGTATTAGTTGAGCTTTCAAGAACCCACTCGGGTAGTTCCTGAATGAGAGTATTATTGGGGTCATTTTTGAATAGCTCTGCTAAGTGGGCTTTAACTAAAGCGGGATTAAGTTGAGCTATAAGTTGAAGACCCTTTAAGTCTTGGGCCGCAGCTTTTTCAAGTACCTGATTAGAGTTGCTAATCTGGCTAGCTTGCTGTTGAAAGGTGAATGGATTTTCATCGAAGATTATTTGATCGAGAAGATAATCTTTAAGTGACATAGTAGTACTGTTTTCTCGAGCAAGTTCAAAGTAAAATTCGTAATAGGAGTTAATAAGCTCTCGAAGCTCAACGTCGGCTTTGTGTAAGGAAATAAGCAGTGTTTTCAACTTACTTAATACCCTATTCTCTAAGAGTCCTCTGTAAATTGAAAGAGAATCCATTGCTAGTAAAATCGACGATAATTTGCTGTGTTGCATAATAATCCCTCCAGTAAACAAGTATAGCATTCGAGTATTAAGAAAGAAAGAAGGGAAAAATTAAGGTTATTCTAGATCTTGTTATGAGTCTAAAGCGAAAAGTTTAAGATCTTTGATCAGATAAAATTGATATGGAAACCGATTAAGTAGCGTGGAATTAATGAATTCCAAGATGTGGCAATGATTATTCGGGTGGTGTATAATAATAATATACACTTAAATGCAACGATTATTGGTACATAAAGGAATCAAGGAATGAGATATCAATTGAAGAGTTTTCGTGTAAACATTAATTTTGCATGGCCTGAAGTCGATCAATAGATGAAGTAATCAAGAAGGAATCGTTGAAGATTTGAGTGTTTCATTGAGGAAAAATTGGGGGTAGCTAAGATTTGAGAGAACCAAAAGAACAGTATGAAAAACGAAAGATGTATTATGCACGACGGTTGGAAAACCTAACCCAGAAGATTAACCGTTTAAGCAATATTAGACTTTTGACGTTCTTGGCTGGCAGTGGGCTGGCTGTATTTTTTTATTGGAAGCGTAGTGCTTCTTTGGGGATGGGTATGGTGGCTTTTACAGTAGTGTCATTCGCCGCCTTGGTTATTTGGCACCAAACTTTAAGAAAGCGCCAAAGTTATATACGCGTTCTTTATGAAAACTATGAGCAAGCTTTGAAGCGCTTATCCGGCGAATGGAAATCCTTTTTAGATGTAGGAGAAGACTTTAAAGACCCTGCTCACCCCTATGCGGATGATCTCGATCTTTTTGGCTTTGGTTCCTTGTTTCAATGGATTAATACAGCAAAGACTTTTAGGGGAAGGGAAACGCTGAAAGAGTGGTTGTCCAAGCCCCCAGTGGAGATTGATTCGATCCTGGAAAAACAAGAAGCCATTAAAGAAGTGGCGAGAAATCTGGCTTGGCGACAGCGGTTTTTAGCGGATGCCGGTATGTCAAAGGGTACGCTGAGCTCTCCACAAGCCATTATCGAATGGGCAAAGGCCTTCGATTCTAGCTATCTGAGGGTTAGAGTACTAATTCTAGGCCGGGCGCTTCCGATCATTACGATCCTATTTCTGCTGCTTTATCTTTTGACCTCCAGAGTTTCCTTTTGGTACCCGCTGGCGGGTATTATAATTCAGTCGCTCATACTCTTGCTGGGAAAGCAAAGGGGTAAGGTACTCAATGCGGTTTACTCTTATCGGGAAAGTCTTAAGATATATGAAAAGATGTTAGAGCGGTTCGAAAAACGATCCTTTCAATCGAAGTACCTTCAGTCTCTGAAAAAAGGCTTACGCGATCGTGACGGTAAATCTGCTTCTGAACAGATTAAAAAACTTGCACGCTTGGCCGATCTAATAGCAAACCGTAATAATGCCATGTTCTTAATCATTAATATTCTAACGCTGTGGGATATCCAATGCATGATCGCTTTAGAATCTTGGAAAGAAAAATCAGGTCGTTCTTTAGCTCGCTGGGTGGAGACGATCGCTGAATTGGAGGCTCTATCCAGTCTATCAATCATTCACTTCGATCATCAAGACTGGGGATTCCCAGAGATCAGCCCACAAAAACCTGGTATTGTGGCAGTCAAAATGGGACACCCGCTCTTGAAAGAATCCGTATGTAATGATGTAGCGATCGAGAAGCGGTCCGGGATATTGCTAATAACAGGCTCCAACATGTCTGGCAAGAGCACGTTACTTCGGACGGTAGGTATCAACCTTGTCTTGGCCTATGCAGGGGCACCCGTATATGCTCAGTCCTTTAGCTGTTCGATGCTGGAAATTTATACATGTATGCGAGTGAGTGATAACCTTGGGGAAAATATCTCTTCGTTCTATGCGGAATTATTGCGAATCAAGCAGATTGTCAGTGCATCGAAGACGGATAAGAAAGTTTTCTTTTTGTTAGATGAGATTTTTAAAGGGACCAATTCCCAGGACCGTCATGCAGGAGCTAAGGTGTTAATTCGGCAACTAAGCAAGGTTGGTTCGATGGGAATGGTTTCAACCCACGATTTGGAACTCGGAGACCTCGAGCGAGAAAACGACCGCAAAATTCGAAACTATCATTTCCGAGAGTATTATAAAAACGATGAAATTAAGTTTGACTATAAACTAAGGCCTGGAATTTCCACGACGCGAAATGCCATGTATTTAATCAAAATGGCGGGCATTGATGTGGATGGGGTGGATTAGGCAATACGCCCTCTCCAGGCTTGTGGAGAGGGCGTATTGCTCAATTTGTTGATTTATTTAACAGGTTTTGATTAGATGATCTTTTTCCTAGAGAGAGTATGTTAAGTAGAGAGAGGAGCAGAAGGACTATGATTATTGTAAGCGCGTGTTTGCTTGGGCTGAATACAAAGTATGACGGCAAAGCCCATACCCATGCTATGCTTCAGAAATACAGTACCAAGGGAAAGTTTATTCCAGTTTGCCCAGAGCAACTAGGTGGTTTACCAACTCCAAGAGTACCCGTAGAGATTATCGGTGGAACAGGTCAAGGTGTGCTTAGTGGAGATTGTGTGGCCCAAGGGGAGCAGGGAGAAGTAGTCACCTCGGAATTTATCCTGGGGGCCAAAGAAGTGCTTAAAATCGTCGAGCTAGTTCCGGTCACTGCCGCGATTCTCAAGGAGCGTAGTCCTTCCTGTGGCGTGAATTGTATTTATGATGGAAGCTTTTCACACAGGATCATATCAGGTCAGGGAGTGACAGCGGCTTTGTTGAAAGAGCATAATATCCCGATCTATTCGGAAGAGGAACTGACTGAGGAGAGGTTAGTTGAGTTATTAGAAAGAGTTTAACCTTTATCCAATCGTAAGACTCCCACTTCTATAAGTGGGAGTGGTACCCCCGGCTTCGCTTCGGTGGGGGTAGAGTCCCCCACCGAAGACTCGATGTTCAACTTTAGTTGAACGAGTTCACTTTTTTGTAATAGCGACTCGCCAAACCTCCGGCCCTTCTTGAAGATAGTCCCAAGTAAACAGTCCAGCATGTTCTGCAGAAAACAGATAGTAAAGTGGTTTGGGGTCATGGTCGTTGGTGAGTTCCATTGTTTCGCCCGATTTCAGACTATTCCAAGTGCTGAAAATGTTTGGTTGCTTATCCTTAGGAGCATATTGACGAACATCTATTTGGGCTGCAAATGAAGTCATTTTGATTTCCTCCTTAATCTGTAAGTCACATCTTTAGAATAGTGTGTCAAGATTTCTACGATAATATTTGAGGAGTTACAGATTATTAGAGATTTATGACGGTTAATACGGATTAAGCTAAATGTAAAGGAAAAAACAAAATACAGTTGTGATTTCAATCATAGTCTAGCTCAAAAAGCACCCAAAGTGTTCGTTTTTGGGTGCTTTTTATTTATTTCTCAGACTATGTCACTTAACAGACATAAATTGTGTCATTTAGATTTCATTACTTTTATATCATCCAGTGTAAAATGTTAAAGATTAAGGAAATTATTAGGGTTCAGAAGATAAACTATATACAATGAATTTTTTGAAAGGGGTTGTAGATTATTGGGCTGGCTTAGAAATAGGTTTGATATAAGCCTCGAAGAGATGACTTCTCTTTGAGGCTATAATTTATTAATTATTTTCTCATACATACCAGCGAAGGGGCTCTACCCCCCTGAAGTTTTACGAAGCCCCCACTTTCTGAAGTGGGGGTCTTGCAACTTGATAAAAATAGTAATAGTCAGATGTCACAAATTTAGAGCTGGGGGAGTTTTATTATTATGTCTAAACTAACCAAACGTTCAATGTCAATTAAAACCCGGATTACCCTTTTAGCTGGTCTGGTGGTTATTGTCGTTGTGGCAGCGTTATCTGGAGCAAGCCTTTGGAATGCCGAGAAGCTGCTTAAAACTAGCGAGCTTCAAACGGAAAAACTTGTGGAACAGGGAATACAGGATGAATTCGATAATCGCCTAGATCGCGCGAAGTCTTCGGTGCTATCGATGACCCTCAATCCAGACGTGGCAAAGGCCTTAGCAGAACGTGACAGAGCTACGATCGTACGTCTTGTCCAGCCTGTCTTTGAAGAGATCAAGAAAGAAGGCTTCAGCCAACTTCAGTTTCATGTTGCACCTGCCACTTCCTTTTACCGGGCACATTCGCCAAAAAAATTCGGGGATGATCTTTCAAAAATTCGGCCTACGGTGGTGACGCCCAATCAAGAACATAAAATAGTGCAAGGGCTAGAAGAGGGGGTCGAAGGATATGGATTTCGAGTGGTGGTACCAGTCAAGTATCAAGATCAGTGGGTAGGAACTGTAGAATATGGAATGGATTTCGGTGATGATTTTTTAAGAGCTTTACAGAAGAAGAACCCCGGAGATTATTTTATCTATTTACTCGATCCATCGACCTCAATGGTCAAAAATGTGAAGGAGAATGGAGGGTTACTGTCTGGTACAGGACAAGATAATTTTCCAGTCTCGGAAGGATTGGTAAAAGCACTCGTTAATGGACAAGCTCAATTTACGATCAGTGGGGATGGCCAGTCTAATGTTTTACTCATTCCTTTTAAAAACTATCAAGGTGAAGTAAAGGGCTATATTAAGACCGTGCTTTCTCGGGAAGGGGTAGTGCAAGAGTTAAACACTTTAAAACGTTGGATATTTATGGTGGGATTACTGGTACTTATTTTTGGTGTGGTTTCTGGATATTTTGTCTCTTTAGCCTTTACCAGACCATTGATTCAGTTGGCGGAAGATGCGGAGGTTCTGGCCACAGGTAATTTGAACATTGATATTAAAACGAACTCGTATGGAGAGTTAGAGACCTTGGCTAAGGCCATGAAAAAGATGCTTGTCAATACAAAAGAAGTTTGCCTTTCGATTAATCAAGCTGTGTGGCATGTAGAGGAATCAACGAGAGGAATTTCGGTTGCAACCGATCAAACCTCACAAGGAGCAGATCAAGTTGCTTTAAGTGTCAGTCAGGTAGCTAGTAGTGCTCAGAAAATTGCAGAGAGTACGAGTGAGATCGGGGTGCAAAGTAAAGGTATCAATCAGAGTGTCCGAATTTTAGCTGGGCATATGGAGCGCGTCGCTGGAAGTACCTCTAAAGTTACTGCACAAACATTATGTGGTGAAGAAATACTAAAGGATTTGGCGGCAAAGATGCATATCTTTACGGCTAAAGTGGAGGAAATCCAAAAGGGAAGTCATATTCTGAGAGAGCAGACGAGAGAAATTCGTGGAATTACCCAAATTATTACCGAGATTTCTGACCAGACGAATCTCCTTGCTCTTAATGCAGCGATTGAGGCGGCTCGCGCTGGGGAAGCAGGACGGGGATTTGCTGTTGTAGCCGAAGAAGTCCGCAAGCTGGCCGAAGGATCAAGGCAAAGTGCCTCTCAAATTGCAAAGCTGATCGATGAAGTAACTCTGAATGTTGAAGCTTCAGCTCGAGCTACAGAAGAGGCAGTCAGCTTAATCGAAGAACAATCGGGAATTGGGGATCGAGCACTGGGACAATTCACAGAAATTTCACAGGGGACCCAAACTGTCGGTCAACTGCTGGCGGTCATGGAGGGTGAGGTTCGGCAAGTCGTACTAATGGAGCAGGCAGTAGCTAAGTCTGTTCATATGGTTTCAGAAATGTGTCAAGAAGATGCTGCTGCTACAGAGGAGATAGCCGCTTCAACGGAAGAAATGAGCGCAACGATCAGTACGATTCGGGATAGTGCGAGACAGTTGATTGTCTTGATGGAGGAATTGAAAGCCCAAAGTAAGCGGTTTGTAATTTGAAGTTCGGATTCCAATCAGGTATAATTACAAGAATACTTATTGAAGTTCAAATTCAGCTGATTTAGAGTTTAACACTCTCTTGGGTAGCTTGAGGAGGAAAACTATGCAATTGGCAACCGTTAAGGAAATTTACAGAGGGACTGACCAGTTTCTCAATCAAAAGGTGGAGCTATCTGGGTGGGTTCGCACCGTGCGCACTTCCAAGGCGTTTGGCTTCATAGAAATTAATGATGGAAGTTTTTTCGAAAACATTCAGGTGGTTTTTGAAGAAAGTCTGGAAAATTTTATGGAGATTGGGAAGCTTACGATTAGTTCTGCCCTGCGTATCCAAGGAACCCTTGTCCCTTCACCGGGAGCAAAGCAACCCTTTGAATTAAAAGCGGAGAAAATCGAGATTCTGGCCTTGTCTGCGGCGGATTATCCTCTCCAGAAGAAACGGCATACGTTTGAATATCTACGGACGATTGCCCATCTGCGCCCCAGAACGAATACGTTTGCCGCAGTCTTTCGGGTGCGGTCTGTGGTTGCCTATGCCATTCACAAATTCTTTCAGGAAAAGGGTTATGTCTATGTGCATACCCCGATTATTACCGGCAGTGATGCTGAGGGTGCTGGAGAGATGTTCCGGGTAACAGCACTAGATATGGCTCAACCACCTAAGGACGAGGCGGGTAACCTTGATTTTTCCAAAGACTTTTTTGGACGTGTTGCCAGTCTAACGGTCAGTGGTCAGCTCAATGTAGAGACGTATTGTATGGCTTTTCGCAATGTCTATACGTTTGGCCCCACGTTTCGAGCGGAAAATTCCAATACCGCGAGACATGCTGCGGAATTTTGGATGATTGAACCAGAGATCGCTTTTGCAGATCTTGCCGATAATATGAATTTGGCTGAAGAGATGATGAAATTTATCATTCAGTATGCTTCGGATAATGCTCCTGAAGAAATGGCATTTTTCAATAACTTTGTCGATAAGACCTTATTTGATCGGTTAGGAAATATCTTAAGCTCCGAGTTTGGTCATATTACCTATACTGAGGCAGTAGAACTGTTGGAGAAGGAAGATGTGGACTTTGAGTATCCCGTTCATTGGGGTATGGATCTTCAAACAGAGCATGAACGTTACTTGACAGAAAAGATCTTTAAGAAACCAGTCTTTGTTTCAGATTACCCTAAAGGAATTAAAGCGTTCTATATGCGATTAAATGACGATAACAAAACCGTGGCAGCCATGGATTTGCTCGTTCCAGGAGTTGGTGAGATCATCGGGGGAAGTCAGCGCGAAGAACGTCTTGAGATCTTACAAAGTCGAATGCAAGAATCTGGATTGAATCCTGAGGATTACGGGTGGTATCTTGACATTAGACGATATGGTGGCGTAAAGCATGCAGGGTACGGCCTGGGTTTTGAACGAGTTATCATGTACTTGACTGGAATGTCCAATATCCGCGATGTGATCTCTTTCCCGAGAACGGCGAATTCTTGTGAGTTTTAGCGGTCTTCTATGAGGCTGTTCGTAGGTGCATTGTCAGTTAAGTATGAGGTTTTTTGTGATTCTTCTGGACAGGTGTGCTAATTTGGTACATCTGTATTATTTTTTAAGTCTCCATTAACTTTACTTATGCCACGATAGATATTTTTTGAGGAAGATCCTGGTATTAGACACCTGTCTTAAGCCCTATAAGTCTTTATTTCAGTACTTCTCACCAATTTCCGTGCCAATTTTTCTCTTGATGTGCAAAACTACAGGTCTTTACGTGCTACGGAGGGAGCTATCTAAGGAGATTCCAGTAATATTCCGTTAATCAACCCAGTAATAAAGTTTGTCCTATGATGTCCATTACCTTTAGGTATAGCTAATAATTATTGTGATATCTTAAAGGGCAAGAGACTGTTAGCAATTCAAGCAACAGTAGGACGTACAGTATGTTATAATAAGTACAAGAAGTGAGGTGAAGTGGTCATGTACCGGTTAGATGATTTAAATCCAGTGCAGCGGGAAGCTGCAGAGCATAGAGCGGGGCCGCTTCTAATTCTAGCGGGAGCAGGATCGGGAAAAACTCGAGTGCTCACCTATAGAATTGCCCATTTGATTGCTCAAGGGGTAGAACCCGGTGAGATATTAGCGATTACTTTTACCAATAAAGCGGCCAAAGAGATGAGGGAACGAGTGGCCACCTTGCTGGGCAGTGAGGGGTATGGATTATGGGTCACGACATTTCACTCGGCATGTGTCCGTATTCTGAGACGTGAAATTGATAATTTGCCAGGATATACGAAGAATTTCGTTATTTATGATACAGGGGATCAACAGTCGATACTCAAAGCGTGCTTAAAAGAAAAAAACTATGATGAAAAGAAATTCCCAGTGCGCAGTGTGGCGGCAGTCATTAGTGATGCCAAAAACAAACTTCAAGATCCCGAAGCGTTTTCCTATAAGGCTGCTAGTTATTTTGAACAAAAAGTCGTGGATATTTATCGTTCTTATCAGAAACGACTCAAGAGTAATAATGCGCTTGATTTTGATGATATTATCATGCTCACGGTTCAGCTCTTTCAGCAAAGTAATCATGTCTATCGGTATTATCAGGATAAATTCCGCTATATTATGGTTGATGAGTACCAAGATACGAACCACGCCCAGTATATGCTGATCAAACTTTTGGCGAGTGAATATCGGAATCTCTGCGTGGTGGGAGATGATGACCAATCCGTCTATGGCTGGCGCGGGGCGGATATCCAAAATATCCTCGACTTTGAGCGGGATTATCCGGAAGCCAAAGTCATCAAACTTGAACAAAATTATCGATCGACGCAAAAGATCCTTAATGCTGCTAATGCAGTGGTGAGGAATAACGAATCGCGTAAAGAGAAGTCGCTCTGGACGGAAAACTCTGAGGGGCAGTCGGTCGTGTGTTATGTGGGATCTGATGAGCGAGATGAAGCGGACTATGTCGTTAATCGGATTCAACGCTTACATGAGCTAGAAGGGCGTCCGTTTAATGATTTTGCGATTCTTTATCGGACGAATGCTCAATCGCGGGCTCTAGAGGAGCGTCTGATGAAGGCGGCTACGCCTTATCGCGTTTTCTCTGGGCTGAAATTCTATCAACGTATGGAAATCAAAGATATCCTAGCGTATTTAAAAGTCTTATATAATCCAGCTGATCAAGTGAGTTTTGCTCGTGTGCTTAATGTGCCCAAGCGCGGCCTTGGAGATAGCACCTTGCAAAAGATTTTAGAATACTCCGATGAACAAGGAATGCCTGTGCTGGACGCCATTTTGGAGGCAGAGTATATTCCGGATTTGTCGACACGAGCTAAGAAGCCGTTGTTAGGCTTTGCCCAAATGATGCAGGGCTTACTAAACTTGGCACGAGAGGCAAGTGTATCAGACTTAGTAGAAGAGATTCTGAACAAGACGGGGTACAAAGCGATCCTTAAGGCTGAAGACACACCTGAAGCGGAGACTCGTTTAGAAAATCTGATGGAGTTTCTGTCCGTAACCGCTGAGTATGATGCTAAAGCAGCTCTAGCTGAGCAAAATGCCTTAAATGATGGAGTTGAAGCTGAGGAAGCTGTCCGAGGATTAAGCGGTTTCTTAGAACAAGTATCGTTGGTTGCTGATATCGATGATTTAGATCAAGCAGAGGCTGCAGTAGCCTTAATGACGATGCATAGTGCGAAGGGGTTAGAATTCCCGGTTGTTTTAGTGGTGGGTATGGAAGACGGGATTTTCCCCAGTAGCCGTTCACTCATAGAGCCAATTCTTTTAGAGGAAGAACGCCGACTTTGTTATGTAGCTATCACTCGGGCGAGGGAGAAGCTATACCTGTGTAATACGGAAATGCGGATGCTCTATGGCAAGACGCAATACAATCAGCCCTCTCGCTTTTTGATGGAGATTCCGTCGGATTTAATGACGGAAATTGACCCACTTGATCCACCAAAACGTCGTCTCGCTACTCCAGCGAAATCAGCGAGGAGACGGGATTCTATGTCGGATCGAACCATTCCTTTGGGTTCAGGGTCGTGGGAAAAGGATTTTGGAAGTACTCTAGTTATTAAAGGGGGTGAGGCGCATCAGGTAGGAGAAAAAGTGGAACACGCGACGTTTGGTCGAGGGATTATTGTCTCCATTAAGGGAGAGGGAAATCAAGCGGAACTGACAATTGTTTTTGACGGTGGAATCAAGAAATTAATTGCGGAGTATGCCAAGTTAACGAAACTGTGACATTTTTTTTACCATGGTGCATTTCCCAAAATTGAGGAGAAGAAAGGTTTAGGTGTTAAATATGTCAGATAAAATTTATATTGTTGGACACAAAAGCCCAGATACAGATTCAGTTTGCTCAGCAATCGCTTTGGCTCGTTTAAAAGAACTCATGGGAGCTGACAATGTTGTTCCCTGCTCAGCCGGAAAACTCAATAAAGAGACTGAGTATGTGCTCAATTATTATGGAGTAGCTATTCCTGAGGTATTAGAGTCCGTAGAAGCTAAACAAAAATTGATTCTCGTCGACCACAATGAGTATGGTCAAGCGGTTGCTGGTGCAGATCAAGCTCAGCTCGTGCAAATTGTTGATCATCACAAAGTGGGCGGCTTCCAAACCTCGGAACCCCTTTATGTTCGTATTGAGCCCGTAGGTTCCACATGCACGATTGTAGCTCAAGAGTACAAGGAAAAAGGCTTAGTTCCTGAAAAAGCGATTGCTGGCATTTTACTCGCAGCCATTCTTTCCGATACTGTCATCTTCAAATCTCCAACCTGCACTGAATTGGATAAGACGATTGCTGCTGAACTGGCTGCTATTGCCGGAGTTGATCCCAAGACCTTTGGTATCGACATGTTCAAAGCATCTTCCAACATTGCTGAGCGTACCCCTCAAAGCATGATTGAAGAAGATCTTAAGGCTTTCACCATGGGTCCTCACAAAGTTGGAGTTGGACAAGTAAGTCTGATGGGTTTGGATGGATTTGAAGAGGTTCGGGCAAACTTAACTGCAGCCATTGAAGCACACCGTGTAGCACAAGATATGCGTTATCTCTGTTTGATGATCACCGATATTTTAACAGATACCACAGAGCTGATCGTAAAAGGGGACAACCCAGAAGAAGTAGCTAAAGCCTTCGGCAAAGAAATTGTCAATGGCAGTGTTGATCTTCCAGGAGTTCTTTCTCGTAAGAAGCAAGTTGTACCACAAATGACAACATATTTCCAAGCTTAATTATTTGTACCTAGGCAATGAGTTAATGAGCAGTATTATGGGAAAACTAATAATAAGCTTGCTAAGTCATTAATTCGAAGCCTTGTGCTATTGTTTTATATGCGTCAAAGAGAGACGAGGATCGGAGGGATTTCAGTGCAGGATGAATTGGAGCGCTTAGCCACGCTTCGCCGGGAACTTGAAGAGGCTAATAAGCAGTATTATGGGCTTGACCAGCCACACATCACAGATGCAGAATACGATGCTTTAATGCAAGAGCTCCTGAACTTAGAAGCCAAGCATCCAGACTGGGTAACTCCGGATTCTCCGACTCAACGGGTTGGGGGAGAGGTCGCCAAAGAATACACGAAAGTGCGGCATTTGGAACCTCTCCTCAGTTTAGACAATGCCTTTGCTCCGGGAGATTTACGAGAGTTTGATCGACGCGTACGCCAAGTGGCCGCCTCAGTGGACTATGTAGTTGAACTTAAAATCGATGGTTTAACAGTCGCCCTAACCTATGAGGAAGGGCTTATGGTGCGTGGAGCAACTCGGGGAGACGGTTCTATAGGAGAAGATATCACGGCTAATGTTAAAACCATGGGTTCAATTCCTCTGCGTTTAAATAAGGCAGTTCCAAGGTTAAGTGTGCGGGGAGAAGGGTATATGCCTAAAGCTTCCTTTGCTCGTTTGAATCAAGAACGTGAAGAGGAAGGGCAATCCACCTTTGCCAATCCTCGTAATGCTGCAGCAGGGTCATTGCGCCAACTGAACTCTCGAATCACTGCCGAGCGTAAACTCGACTACTTTGCCTATCAAGTTTTATCAGGCAGAGAGTTGGGATTACATAATCAAATAGATGTGCTTACCTATTTAAAAGAACAGGGGTTTGTGGTAAACCCTGAGTATAAAGTATTTAGCGATATCGAAGAGGTTATTACCTATTGTGAAGAAATGGCGTCAGAGCGTCACCGCTTCCCATATGATATCGACGGTCTGGTCATTAAAGTGAATGAGTTTGACCTTCAACAGGAACTTGGCTTTACCACCAAAAGTCCGCGCTGGGCGATTTCATATAAATTTCCGGCGGAACAGGTTGAAACGGTCGTTGAGGATATTATCATCCGAGTAGGGCGTACCGGAGTTTTGACGCCCACCGCCGTACTGAAAGCAGTTTCCGTGGCAGGATCCACTGTGAGTCGTGCCACACTCCATAATTTAGATAACATTCGGGATAAGGATATCCGTATCGGAGATTATGTACTCTTACATAAAGCTGGAGATGTAATTCCAGAGGTTGTCCGAGGGTTACCCGAAAAACGCACCGGTGAGGAAAGGCTTTTTGAAATGCCAGAGCTCTGTCCAGAATGTCAGAGCCCGGTTTTGCGTGAGGAAGGGGAAGCGGCATACCGTTGTCAAAGTATTATCTGCCCTGCCCAACAACGTGAGGGGATTATTCATTACGTCTCTCGGGATGCCATGGCGATTGATGGACTAGGACCCGCAGTTGTTCAACAACTCCTAGATGCGGGGTTGATCAAAGATGCTGCCGATCTTTATTCATTGACCTTCGATGATTTAACCCCTGTGGAACGGATGGGGAAAAAATCGGCAGAGAATTTGCTAAGGGCCATAGAAGACAGCAAAGGGCGAGGACTGGCACCGTTGATTTTCGCCTTAGGTATCCGCCACACTGGGGAAAAAGCAGGGAAGATTTTAGCGCAGACGTTTGGTTCCATGGAAAAATTGCAGGAGGCCACCCTAGAGGAGTTACAAGGGATTCCGGACGTTGGACCAGCAATGGCGGAAAGTGTGGTGCAGTTTTTCAGTCTGGAGAGTACGGGAGATTTTTTGGTTAAATTGCATGCAGCCGGTGTGAACATGACCGCAGGAACCTCGACCAAACCACAGATATTTGCGGGTAAAAGCATCGTCGTAACTGGTTCGTTAGAGCGCTGGGAGCGGCGGGAGATCGAAACAATCATCGAGGAGTATGGTGGAAAAGCGGCAAGTAGTGTTAGCAAAAAGACTGCCTTCGTCGTTGCAGGAGAGAAAGCTGGCTCAAAGTTAGTGAAAGCCCAGGGACTGGGAGTACCTATCTTGACCGAAGAGGAATTTGAACAGATGATTAAGCTTTAATAGTGAAAGCCGGTTTCTCCATCTGAGAAACCGGCTTTTATACGTGTTACGAGGACGCTAAGGTGGATAGCTATATAGACCTTTACCTGAGTTGTCTTTGGCAATAATTTGTTTAACTCCAGCCTTAGATCCTATTCTTACATAATTATAAGATTCCTGATGTTCATTAAATACTAAATAGACGATGGCAGTATCATCAAAAATTATCTGCATCTCCTTAATTTTCTTATCATTTATAACTCCTCCCAAGAATATGTAAGGTATTTCTTCGTTTGATTTTTTCATGAATGAAGTCATAAAGTGAACATCGAAGGGTGTATCTTTATTACTTGGTCTTATATTGCTAAAAACTACGTCACTGAATTCGATGTTTTTTGATATTTGTAAAAAGCCGATATATTCATCACCGTTACCCTGAAACAAAATCTGAATCAAGTCTCCTTCTGGAGTTTCGATCATTGATATTATCTTTAACTGACTGACCTTTAGGGTTGAATGCTCTTTAGAAAGGTGGGTCCTTATGGTAGAGTCAAGAAGATTGAGTTTCTCTCTTGTTTGATTAGCTTCAGTTGTTGAACAGCCGGTTACCATTAGACTTAACAACACTAGGAAAAATAAAATTTTATAGTTTGACAATATCTAAATCACCTCTTTTAAATTCCAGGGGAGAAAATCACTTCACTTCCATTACTTCCTTAAATGCACCGTAGCTCTTATAAAATTGTTTTGGTATCCCCCTCTCTATATAGAGGGATTAAATATGCCATAAGGTTACATTAATTTTATAAAATATAAAAATTTAGGAGGTTTTAATATAAATTACTAGAATTAATAGTTTCAGGAGGCGGATAAATTGTCAAGTAAGGACTTAGAAATCTTTAAAATTCTAGCCAAGCAGACTTATGAAAGAGTCTATCAAACAGTGTATTTTTATACTAAAGATAAATATATATCAGAGGATGCCGTCCAACAGGCCTTTGTAATAGCGTATAATAAACTTAATCAGCTAGAATTTAAAGATAAATTTGCTTCATGGGTTATTTCTATAGCTCTAAATGAAGCTAAACGAATGTTAAATAATAAAAACAATGATAAGATTACTTTATTAACTGATTTGCACCTAGGCATGCTGTCAGATAGTAGTCTTGAAAATGATATAGAACTGAAAGAGGACATCAATAATGTCCTTAAAAAATTAAATAAAAAAGAACATGAGATTTTAGTACTCAAGTATTATGCCGATTTATCCTTGCATCAGATTGCTATGTTATTAGATATTAATCTCTCAAATGCTAAAGTTAGACTACATAGAGCAAAAGAAAAATTTAGAAACTTGATAGATAAGGATCTCAATCAAAATTTGGGAGGTTGAACTTAAGTGAGCTTATCTGAAAGAGAGCTTGACGAAATAATAATAATTCATTTGTCAAAAGAGTTAGCTTCCGAGATTGAGATTCCGAATATAGATGATCAATGGCAGAAGATTAAGAATCGAATCAATG
>NZ_JUEE01000137.1:0-21060 GCF_000802135.1 Desulfosporosinus sp. BICA1-9 | reverse complement strand
TAAAAACCTTATTTAAAACCATAGATACGTGGATACGGCGACGAGTCAGAATGGTACAGATGCGGAGTTGGCGCAATCCACGCCGTATTTGGTCTATCCTAATGCGCAAAGGATGGAAAAAGGACAAGATGTTAAGCTTGTCCATGACTAGGTGGCGGAATTCGGCGTGTCAAATGGTTCATGCAGCCCTTGACCTTAAATGGTTTGAAAAGATTGGTTTTGTCAGTCTGTTAGGTGTTTACGAAAATCTTTGTGCTAAAAAGGCGAACTGATGGAAGAGCCGTGTGCGATGGTCCGCATGCACGGTTCCGTGAGAGGGGCGAGTAATCGCCCCTACTCTATTGTTGGCTTGGAATTTTAGCTAAAGTTCCTATCTGGAAAGAAGAATAAACACTTAAAGTTAAAAATGGCAATCAAAAATCCCAAACTCCTTTCAGGTTTGTCACTCCTGTACCTTATTGTACATACACTATCATTCGTTTAGAATATTTCTAATCCTGTTAATGGTATGGAGGGGCAAATCGTCTTTATATTTTCTTACACTGATTAATTCCATAATGCTACTCCTTTACTTAAACTATTAACCATAAATTATCTCCAACTATTGTATTCCTGGTAGCCTACTTCTGCTTAGTTCGGCCATGTGATATTATGTGGTAATAAGGGACATGATATAATAGCTCTAAATTGCCATATAAAAAGGAAACAGATCGTAAAAAGCCGATCCGTTTCTTTTTATTTATGAAGCAAGTTTGGAGAAAAGGTATACATTGGAATACAAACCGTATATTAGTATATTCTGGGCTGGTGGTGATAATAAGAAAGTGCCAAACTATTATCTTGCGTTGGGAGATTCGATCACAGCCGGGTACGGTGTAGAGGAATGATACAATGAGTTAATGTCTGTTTTTTAGTCTGTTCAGACCCCCATGCCGCTTAATTTTTTTGAAATATCAGGGTAAAATAGAGATGGTAATATTTCCAACGTAAAAGGGAGTGCTGGGTTTATGAGTTTGGTTTATACGGTATTTGTTCCGCATCCGCCCCTCCTCGTCCCAGAAGTTGGACGGGGAGAAGAACGTAAGTGTCAAGCGAGTTTGGATGCTTACTATGAAATAGCACGGCGTCTTGTTCAGGCAGAGGTTGAAACGGTGATTCTGGTCTCACCGCATGCACCGCTGACTAAAGACGGGATCACTCTAGCCACAGATGATGCTATTCATGGGGACTTCGTCCAGTTCGGAGCTGGGCAGGTGAGCTTGTCATTTGCAAGTGACACTAAGATCATTGCGCAGTTTTTAGAAAACCTCTCGGGGGTGGTTACGGTGCGGGGGGTAATCGATCATGGTGCATTTGTACCCCTTTATTTTTTGCAAAAAGCAGGGTGGAACGGAAAGGTTGTTCTCATGGGAATGCCCTTAGAACAGCCAGAGGAGTATGGTAGGCGTATGGGTCAAATCCTTGATAAGCTGCCTGGACGCTATGCGCTTGTGGCTAGTGGGGATCTCTCTCATCGCTTAAAGGAGGACGGACCCTACGGCTTCGATTCTGCTGGGCCAGAATTTGACCAATTCGTGCTCAAGACCCTTCAACGAGATCCGAAAAAGATCACCGATATACCCATTGACCTTATTGAAAAAGCGGGCGAGTGTGGTTATCGGAGTCTTCGCTTGGCGCTGGCTGCTAAAGAAGGAGCACCTGAAGTGCTGTCCTACGAAGGACCGTTTGGGGTGGGATATCTGGTGGCGGATCTGTATCATTCCTCACCCTTGCCACAGTGGGCGCGACGTTGTCTTAGGGTCTATTTACAGAAGGATGACCCTAGTTTACTGGAATTATCCGAATTATCCTCATCCGAGTTTGGTGTGCGGAGGGGATGTTTTGTAACCCTAAAACAAGGTGGGCATTTACGCGGATGTATTGGAACAACTGAGCCTTGGCAGGAAAATCTAGCCTTGGAAATTCAACATAATGCGTTAGCTGCCGGAACACAAGATCCGCGTTTCCCTCCAGTTCAAACAGATGAACTGGATACCCTGAGCTTCACAGTGGATGTCCTTGATGAACTTGAGAAAATTGCAGGGCCGGAAGAGTTGGATCCCTGGAGGTATGGAGTCGTTGTTCGCCAGCGTGGGAGAAGCGGACTTTTACTCCCCCATTTGGAAGGGGTCGATACGGTTTCAGACCAAATCAGTATTGCTAAACAAAAGGCCGGGATTCCGGTGGGAGACCCAGTGGAACTCTGGCGATTTGAGGTCAAGCGACATTATGAGTAATACAAATGATGTAAGTAATGCAAGTAATCCAAAGGAGTTAAGTAATACGGCTAATCCAACTCAAGAGATTAATACGAATAAAGACTCCTATAGGGCGAGTTGTCTGTTGTGTCCTCAGCGTTGTCAATTACGACATGGGCAGTCGGGGCGGTGTCATGCCCGGGAAAACCGTCAGGGGGAGGTCGTATCTAAGACCTATGGTGAAGTGGCAGCTTGGAATATGGATCCGATTGAGAAGAAGCCTCTTTATCATTATTATCCTGGTTCTTGGATTTTTTCCGTTGGGGGTTTTGGTTGCAACCTAAGCTGCTCGTTTTGCCAAAATCACGAGATATCTCAGCAACATCGAGTTGGAAGAAAGGTCACTCCTGCCGAGCTTACAGAGTTTGCTTTGCGGGAGCAGAAATCGTTGGGGCTGTGTTTTACTTATTCTGAGCCGAGCGTGTGGTTCGAAATGATCCGGGATACCGCTCCTCTGGTGCGAGCTCAAGGGGGGAAGGTAGTTTTAGTGAGTAACGGAACGATTTCGCCACGGTTTCTCGAAGAGTTGATTCCGTGGCTGGATGCCGTCAATATAGATATTAAAGCCTTCTCGGAGGAATTTTATCAACACTATTGTGGAAGCAAACTGGCTTGGGTTTTAGATAATGTTGAGCGTTTGGCTGGGCGGGTTCATCTGGAAGTTACGACGCTCATCATTCCGGGGGCTAATGATGACCCTAACGAGATTACTGGATTGGTCCGCTGGTTACATCAACTCGATGTCCCACTGGCCTGGCATTTGAGCGGCTATCACCCTGCTTATCGGCTTGCAGTTCCGCCAACGGATCGACAGACCTTAGAGCGATTATGGAAGATTGGGAAAGAGTATCTTCCTTATATGTATTTGGGGAATGTCAGAGGAGGAGATACGACGTTTTGTCCTCAGTGTGGAGAAACTGTGATTCAGCGTGAACCTGTCTTGGTGAATCGACTGGAGCGAGGGTGTTGTCCGAAATGTGGAGAGGGGATTTTCGGCGTTGGGATGGATTAAGTAAAATCAATCCCTCTGATGCATTTATCATAAATAAAGTCTTCGATTACCAAATAGTCATTGGTATTGTAAAATTCCGCTAAACGCTGATTAAACTCTCGTAAATCCTGTTCTTTTACGCTGAGAATCCCTTTGCCGTTCTTAATGAGAATCTTGTTCGCGCACAAGGTGCTGGTCCGTTTGTTCCCGTCCCAAAACAATTGGCTCCTCATTCCCCACAAAAAATATCTAATCGCCCTTTCCGTGACGTTTTCGATGTTGTTGATTTTTTCTATTTCCCGAATAACGCACTCTTTGGCCGGTGTAGGCGGTACATAATTTGTTCCTGAAATACCAACGTTACCATTGCGCAAGACCCCCCATTCAAGGGCTTCATTTCTGGCAACATAAGAGTTTATCTTGCAAACAAATTCAAGTTCAAACGGCTTTTCGATATTGTTTAAGAGAAATTTCCAGGCATCTCTTAAATTTAAAACACATTCGATGTCCGAAATCTTAAGATTAGAAACACTGATTCCATCGAGAATAGTCTGTGTGTCGGGGAAAGTCACGTTGCACCCTTCAAGTTTTGCGCTGTTGTATATGTTCTCAACAATTAATTTTTTTGCCAGGAAGATATTTTGTTCTAACGTTAAACTATATTTGTCAGCCATGTTTCACTCATCCTCCCCCGCTGATATACTACGTAATAACTGCGAGCTGTTGCTCAGTAATTAATAAAGTATTTATTTTATAAATATATTATAATTACTTTATTACTACAATAGTATACCGGAAGAATACAACCGGTAATCAATAGCCCGACTTAAAGGAGCCTAGTAACTGTGCAACTCTTATTCCTAATGATTCAACAAATCGGCCTGATCGTGGCGATCGCGTTTATCCTAACGCGGCTAACTGCGTTTCGTGACCTCATCGATCATAAACTCGATCGCTGGACGATCATTAAACTTTCAATAGTATTTGGGCTATTCGGAATCGTCGGCACGTATACTGGGATTTCTATTCGACCCAGTTCCAACTCGTTTCTTTGGATTCCCCGCGTAGAGGCAATCGGCTTTGAAGAGGCTCTCGCGAACTCACGGGTCGTGGGTGTCGCAATCGGTGGACTTTTAGGGGGACCTTGGGTTGGTCTGGGAGCAGGGCTGATCGCGGGTATTCACCGAACCCTTCTCGGTGGCTTTACTGGTATAGCCTGTGGAATTTCCACGGTGACTGCAGGATTAATCGCCGGCCTCGTTTATCTTAAGATCGGAAATCGTAGAATCGTCCCTACCTCAAAAGCACTATTGACCGGAGTCATTGCTGAGACGGCTCAAATGCTGATCATCCTTGTCATCGCTAGACCCTGGGAAAGTGCGCTTGTCTTAGTTCAAGTTATTGCCATGCCGATGATTCTGGCTAATAGCCTGGGAATCGCACTTTTTGTCGCGATTATACGATCTGTCATACACGAAGAGGACCGCATCGAAGCCAATCAGGCTCAAAAAGTTCTCCATATCGCCGATCAAATGCTGGTCAATCTCCGGAGTGGGCTTACTGTGGAATCCGCAACCCACATTTCTAAGCTTCTCTTAAAAACAACGGGTGCTTCTGCAGTCTCAATTACGGATCACGAAAAAATTCTATCCCATGTCGGGATAGGGGATGATCATCATTTGCCAGGACACACGGTTTTGACTGATGCGACGAAGCACGTACTCAGAACTGGAAAACTATATATACCCAAATCCTTAGATGAAATCCATTGTCCGCAAAAAGGATGTCCACTTGCGGTTGCAATTATTGTCCCCTTGAAAAAGGCAGACGAAGTGATTGGGGTTTTAAAATTCTATTTTTTAAACGTCAAACAGATTAAACCGGTCGATGAAGAAGTAGCCCAGGGTCTCGGTAAACTTCTCTCACATCAGCTTGAAGTGGTCGACGCGCAGAACCATGCTCAGCTCATCCGAGAGGCCGAGATTAAAGCACTTCAAGCGCAGATTAACCCACATTTTCTGTTTAATTCCTTAAATACAATGGTGGCTCTCATCCGTACTCAACCCGATATGGCACGTAAACTGCTTATTCAACTCGGGCACTTTTTCAGGCAAAATTTAAACGCCTCCCTGCATGAATTCATCACCCTAAGACAGGAACTTGACCATACTCGTGCTTATCTGGATATTGAACAAGCTCGTTTCACAGAACGCTTAAGTGTTCAACTTGAAATCGATCCTAAGCTGGAAAATGTTCTTTTACCTCCGCTGACACTTCAACCTCTTGTGGAAAATGGAATACGTCATGGACTAAAAGGGCTTGAGAAAATCGGGGAAATCCTCGTTCGTGTTGCAGAAACCGAAGGGTATGCCCTGATTTCTGTGAAGGACAATGGAATTGGAATTTCCCCAGAACGAATTACTCAATTACTTCACAGTCGAATTGAATCTCAAGAAGGGACGGGCTTGGCCTTATATAATGTGAACCAACGTCTTATATACCATTTTGGCGAGGAATCCCAACTTCATATTGACAGTGAATTGGAGCAGGGAACGTGTGTCTGGTTTAAAGTTCCGCTCCAGAAGGGAGGTATGGCGTGATTTCTGTCGTTATCGCTGATGATGAACCACTCGCTCGGGATGAACTGATTTATCTCTTAAAGCAATGCGAAGATATCGAAATTGTGGGAGAGGCGACCCAGGGTACTGAAGCTTTAGAAATAATCCTAGCTCTCAAGCCTGATGTAGCCTTCTTAGATATCCAGATGCCCAATCTCGATGGCTTAACCGTGGCGAGAAAATTGCTCGAAGAGGATCAAACTTTAATGATTGTTTTTGCTACAGCCTATGACAAGCATGCCATCCAAGCCTTTGAAGTCAACGCTGTAGACTATCTTCTGAAGCCTTTTGATGAAGAGCGCGTTTTGAAAACGGTAGAGCGAATTCGTCAAAGAGTGAAAAATCTTAAGAACGATGCACCGAATGAAATGCTCAATAATTCCCTCATGGAACTTCTGAAAAAAATGGCTGGAGAGAGCGTATCCGCTGCAGCTGGTCAAATCCAAGCTCCAAAAATCTCAAAACTTGCTGTCCAAGGCGAAGAAAGCGTTATTTTGATTGATCCTAAAGACATTCTCTATGCCCACTGTGAAAAACGGGAAACCTTAATTAAAACGTCGAACAAAGTATATTCAACCAAATACACCTTACAAACACTTGAAGAAAAATTAGAGAGCTATCCATTTTTCCGCCCCCACAGGAGCTACTTAGTGAATTTAAACTCTGTACAAGAATTAGTCCCTTGGTTTAATGGAGCATACACTCTAATTTTAAATGACGAAAAACGTTCTAAAGTCCCCGTGAGCAGAGCTTATGTCAAAGCATTAAAGGATATACTGGAAATCTAGTGTATAAATTTTTGTAAACCGCACTTAAAAAACTCACTCTCAGACATTACTTTCGACATTATGGACTAAAATTCAACATCTTCCTCCTAACAAGATTTAAACTAAGGATAGTCATTGAACTTATTCCTAATTCTAGTTTTAAATCTGAGAGGAGGATTATTGTGATTACTTTTTTACTATCATTTGTGGCACTTATTATTGGTTATCTGGTCTACGGTAAGTTTGTCGAAAAGGTTTTTGGAATCAATGAAACCCTTGAGACTCCAGCCTATTCTAAAACAGATGGTGTAGACTATGTTCCGATGGACTCAGCCAGAGGGGGTCTCGTTCAACTCTTAAACATCGCCGGTCTGGGGCCCATCTTTGGACCGATCGCGGGTGCTTTGTGGGGTCCAGTTGCTTTTCTGTGGATTGTTCTCGGAGGAATTTTTGCCGGTGCAGTACACGATTATTTTAGTGGGATGCTTTCCGTGAGAAACGGTGGAGCACAACTCCCGGATATTGTCGGTAAGTATCTCGGCCAAGGAATGCGTCACTTTGTTAATGTCTTTTCTGTCGTACTCTTGGTTCTCGTGGGAACTGTTTTCGTTGCTGGTCCTGCCAAATTGATTGTCACGCTTACTCCTTCTTGGATTAGTTTGAGTGTCGTGACTGCTGGGATTTTCATCTACTATATCTTAGCTACACTTTTGCCAATCGATAAGATTATCGGCAAGATCTACCCTCTCTTTGGGCTTCTGCTGATTATTATGGCTGTCGGCGTTGGTGCGGGATTGATTGTTAAAGGATATCCTATTCCCGAACTCACCTTGAGCAATCTCCATCCTAAGAATTTACCCATGTGGCCTTTACTCTTCATCACCATCGCCTGTGGTGCGATCAGTGGATTCCATGCTACCCAATCTCCGCTGATTGCCCGTACGATTCAAAATGAAAAACATGGTCGTAGAATATTCTATGGCATGATGATCGGGGAATCTGCCATCGCCCTTGTGTGGGCAGCCGCAGGAATGGCGGTCTTCGGTGGAACGGGTGGGTTACAAGAAGCTTTAGCAGCGGGCGGACCCGCTGGAGTCGTCCGCACGGTATCAATAACCATGCTTGGAGCTATCGGTGGAACGCTGGCCATTATCGGAGTTATCATCCTGCCGATTACTTCCGGAGATACTGCATTTCGTGGTGCCCGAATGGTCATCGCAGACTTCTTTAAGATGAACCAAAAGCCTATGTCCAAACGCTTGGCTATCTCCATTCCCCTTTTTGCTATTGCTTTCGGCTTGAGCAAGATTGACTTTAATTTCCTCTGGAGATACTTCTCCTGGGCGAACCAGACAACAGCGATGATCCTTCTTTGGGCCGCTGCTATGTACCTTGTTAAGGAAAAGCGCTTGCACTGGATTGCTACGATTCCTGCCATCTTCATGACGGCAGTTACCTTCACCTATCTTTTACAAGCTCCGGAGGGCTTCGGTCTAGCGACGAGCATTTCTTATCCGGTTGGACTCCTAATTACTCTCGGAATCACGTTACTCTTTGCCAGTAAAGTGCGCAAAGAACGCAAAACGGAGATTTTATAAGATGGCCGAACCCCAAGTAGACCTTCAGATGGAGTTTGAAACTCCATCTGAAGTAAACATTACTTTATCGGCACAGGCCCTTGATTATATTAAAAAACAAGGTGGAATCCTCACTCTTGAAGAAGCTCCCCAAACCGGGTGTTGCACAAACGTTGTCTTTGTCGGTGCGCATCTCGGAAGGTCTAAGGAAGAAGAGTATTTCGGAGTAAAGGAACAAGATGGGGTCCAGATCTACTATGATCCATTTATCATCACGAAAGATAAACGATATGAAGTGGTTTTAGAAGGTTTATGGAAGTGGAAGACTCTTAGGGTGTATTAATGATAAAAAGGTGACTCAGGCAAATATGCTTTGAGCCTCCTTTTTTGTATTATCAGACCCCCATGCCGCTGCGCGGCACCACTGATGAATGATTTTTCAGAGTAGAACGTTTCTTGATACTTCTAACAAAGAAGAAAAGGGGCAATTTTATTTGTCGAATAAATTCCCAGGGTTCATCAAATAATAACTTGAAACTAGATAAAGGAGGTACTTATAGAGTGTTTAAACATGTAAAAGATATGGAATACACCGTACATGTGGATAAACCCGATCCGCGCTTTGCTGTCTTGTTACTCGAACAATTTGGGGGTGGCAATGGTGAGCTTAAGGCTGCCATGCAGTATTTCTCACAGAGTTTAGGGTGTAATGATCCGAAGATTCGGGATTTGCTCCAAGACATCGCGGCTGAAGAATTAAGCCATTTAGAAATGGTGGGTGAGTGTCTTGGCATGCTGATTGGTCCCGTCGATAATATTCCTAAGGATTTCTCCGCAAATCATATGGCTTTACTTGGAGGCGGACCCCTTCTGGTGAACTCTGCAGGTGTACCTTGGACAGCTAACTTCGTGAATTCCAATGGGGATATATATACTGATCTTTCCTCGAATGCAGGAGCGGAACTCCGGGCTAAGCTGATTTATGAGCGCCTTCTCCAGCAAACAGACGATGCAGGGGTTAAAGATATGATCCGTTTCCTCTTAAGTCGTGAGGAATCACATAACTTCTCGTTTATGCAAGCGATCGAGACTCTAAAGGGTAGTGGAGTGAACAAAGACTTCCGTGATTCCGATTTCTCGAAAAAATACATGAACATGTCGACAGGGCCTGGAGATAGTCGGGGTCCTTGGAACGAAGGCAATGAGATTTCTTATGAAGATAATCCTAATGAGAGATATGGTGGGCCAGCCCAGTATGGCAAAGATCCTCAATCGGCAGGAACTAAGGAAGTGAAGCCTGGCTATAATGACCATACGCGAAATAATCCACAGTACTCTCAACCACAACCTCCCAATAATACTGTAAACTAATAATTTCAGATAGATAAAGCTAAGGGGCACGAGTTTACAACTCGTGCCCCTTAGCTTTATCAGTCAAAAGTTACTGATCATGATGACGACATAGACACTCGCTTTGCATAGCCAGGGCATCTGTGCAACTAAGGCTACGGAACAGAATTTGTTGGGTGTGGAATGTACTATGGATGACATAGGTATTCGACCGAAGGCCAATCTGTAGGCTTGGCGCTAGCCATGCATTCTACAAGAATTTAATCGTTATGTTCATGAGAATGGTTTGAATGGTTATGGTTATGCACGTGTCCGTGGTCATGGTCGTGATCATCGTGCTGATGCTTGTGAACATTCTCGTGACCTTGAGTAGCGTTATGATCATGAGAAAGTCCAAGGGCATGTGCCATTGTATGTTCTTTATCGGGGAGGGTATCAAACCAGCCGTTATTGGCATCCTCTTTACTGTCTAGAAAATACATATAGGGTTTAATGTCTAGTAAGGGGGTTCCGTTATAGGCATCAATTCCTGAAATGACGAGTTCGTTACCCTGTATTTCCTTGAGTTTTACAATGCTCAGTCCGATGGGATTGGGTCTTTGAGGGGAACGGCTGGCAAAAAGTCCGATCTCAAGTTCAGGTGCCCAAGGAGTTCGTGTTAACATTTCTGTTGAAGGAGTGGCTTGGTCAAGGTAATAGAGGATGTAGATATAATTGAAGGTTTGTAAGGTTTCCAGAGCACTGGCATAGTCCGGATTTAAGGCAATCCAGAAATCACCGGGTGCATCAGGGAGCGGTTGATGCGGGGTATTTAGGTCAAAATAGGGCGTATGGATTGTGCCAATCGCTTTAAATGAGATAGACATAACTTAACCCCTTTCTGTGTTGCTAAATATTATCTATCTTTTCCAAAAGAATTCGGTGGTTGAGCAGGGCCATGTCTTTGATTTTAGCTAGGATAAACTTTTGCTTTCCAAAAATATCTACGAGCTTAAGCCCATTATCATACGGTTCGATAATATCGACCGCTTCCATAAACAAGACTTCATTTTCTCCCTCTTTAACATAAGCATTTGCTTCACACATCTTATTTTCTCCTTCTCTAATAAATACTTTAAAAAGACGATAGACTTAGACTACCCATGTATGATAGAACTACAGCCGTTTACAATCATGACAATAACCATAAATCTCCAACTTGTGTCCAGTCACATCAAAATCGATCTTCTTTTTTAAAACTTGCTGAAGTTCTCCCATAGGACAGTCTTCAAGAGAGATTAGCTTGTGGCACCCGACACATAAAAGATGGTGTTTGTGCTCATGATGATTAAGTTCATACAAAGCTTTACCATCATCCACCCGATTGGACTTGATCACTAAGTTTTTTGAGGCAAATGTATCGAGTGTCCTATAGACCGTCGATAAATCAATTGAGGCCGACTTATCACGTAAGGTAATAAATAGTTGTTCAGCTGTCAACGGAGATTCGGATTCTTCCAGGAGTTGTAGGATAGCATTTCTGTGCCGAGTGCTTTTAATACCTTCTCGGTTGAGTAGTTCTTTATAGTTTGAATTTTCGTCCAACAAGATCATTCCTTAATTCTTCATTACTTTATCTATGTTTATTTTAATCCTTTTTAATATTTTAGCAATATTTTGCTAGTTTTAATTATTGAGTGAAAAAAAAGTAGTCCCACGGAGCATTTATGTCTAATTTCAATGATTAAGAAGTAAAGTAATGGTTTACAATGGTCAATAATAGAGTATAATTTACTAAGAAGATGCAAATGCAAGGCAGTTGCAAGTAGCGGAAGGGGTAATTTTATGGATTCTAAGAAGCCCAAGATTCTAGGGCTCGTGTTAGTAAGCGTATTAGCTATGGTATTGGTATTGAGTGGGTGTGGGACGGACAACGAGTCTAAAGCTGCAGTAAGTCAAACCACAGATACAAAGACTGAGAAGGTTTTAACCATAGCTACGTCATTTTACCCCATGCATATTTTTACCTTAAATATTGCCAAAGACATCCCTGATGTTAACGTTGTTAGTTTGACTAAGCCTACGACCGGATGCCTGCATGACTATGCTGTTACCCCTGACGATATGAAAAATTTGGAGGGGGCACAGATCCTAGTCATTAATGGGGCTGGAATGGAATCGTTTATGGATAAAGTTACGAGTCAAATGCCAGATCTGAAAATCATTGAGTCCAGTCAAGGAATAACGTTAATTGAAGGTGATGGGGATGAAGGGGATAATCCCCATGTTTGGTTGAGTATTACGGATGCCATTACTCAAGTAAAAACTATTGGAGATCAACTGGCTTCATTAGACCCCACAAATGCCCTAAAATACCAGGAAAATACCCAAGCCTATATTAAGAAGCTCGAAGCACTAAGAACTAAAATGCATCAATCTTTAGACGGTGTACAACAACGTAATATCGTGACGTTCCATGAGGCCTTTCCTTATTTCGCGAAAGAATTTAATTTAACTATTGCAGGGGTTATCGAACGTGAGCCAGGTTCCGCACCAAATGCTAAAGAGTTAAGTGAAACCATAGAACAGGTTAAAAGTCTCAAGATCAAGGCTCTGTTTGCCGAACCCCAATATCCTACTAAAGCGGCCGATTCCATTGCCAAAGAGACGGGTGCTAAAGTTTATACCCTTGATCCAATCGTAACAGGGCCAATAGAGGCCGATGCCTATATTAATCTTATGGAAAGCAATCTCATAATCTTACAAGAGGCTTTAAAATGAAACATCCTAAATGTGCCAATTCCGAATCTAAAACCTGTGCTTGTACTTTATGTTGCACCAAAATTAATAACTTTGGGGTTAAACGCAGTGGTATAGAAATATTGAAGAACGTCAATCTCCACATTCATTGTGGGGATTTGACGGCTATTATAGGTCCTAACGGGGCTGGGAAAAGCACGCTTCTAAAGGCTGTTCTAGGAGAGATTTCTCATACCGGAGAACTTCAATTTCTTGATGCTAATAATAAAGGAACCACCAGACCGTCTATAGGTTATGTTCCCCAAAAACTCGATTTAGATTCCAGCTCCCCTACTAGTGTCCTCGACCTATTCGCTGCAGCCCATACGAACATCCCAATCTGGTTTACCTATCCTAAAAAGATCCGCGAGCGGGTCATAGAAAGCTTAACACGTACTCATGGAGAACATCTAATTAATAAACGGTTAGGGGAATTATCAGGCGGTGAGTTACAAAGAGTCTTATTAGCCCTTGCCCTTGATCCGATTCCTCATCTCTTGCTACTGGATGAACCCGTTTCAGGCATTGACCAAAAAGGGTTAGAATTATTTTATCAAACCGTTGCCATCCTTCGGAAGAGCTACGATTTGTCGATAATCTTAGTTTCACATGATCTTAATTTGGTAGCGGAGTATGCAGATCGTGTAGCCTTCGTCAATAATAAGACAATTGAATGCTGCGGGACTCCACAAGAAGTCTTCAGCAATGCTAAAGTAATTCAAACTTTCGGTTTGGATTGGTCTAATCGCTTCCGAAAGGATGAAAAGGATAGGGTGGCTAATGCATTTATGGTATAGCTTAGTAGATTTAGTACTTCCATTCGAATGGATGCAGTATGCGTTTATGAAGAATGCTCTCTTAGGCGTTTTACTGGTAACTCCAATTTTTGGCTTACTTGGCACCATGATTGTCAATAATAAAATGGCCTTCTTTTCTGATTCCTTAGGTCACTCTGCTCTAACCGGGATTGCAATTGGGGTTATTTTGGGGATCAAAAATCCAGTCTGGTCAATACTTTTCTTCTCTGTGTTGATTACTATAGCTATTCTTTTCGTTAAAGAAGCGAACACGGCTTCCACGGATACGATCATCGGGGTGTTTTCTTCGACGGCAGTTGCCCTGGGTATCGTCATACTTTCACGTAATGGTGGTTTCAATAAATATTCAGGGTATCTTATCGGGGATTTGTTAAGTATTAGCCCATCAGACTTACTAACCTTGGGAATTGTCTTCGTACTGGTTATCTTGTTATGGGTCGTGATGTTTAATAAGCTCCTGCTATCGAGTATGAACCAATCTTTAGCCCGTAGCAGAGGGATCAGCGTTAAATTGTATGAATACTTATTTACCATAATGATGGCAGTCATCGTAACAATATCAATCCAATGGGTTGGAATCCTAATTATTAGTTCACTCCTGATCATACCAGCAGCTTCTTCACGAAATATAGCTAAAAATATGCGACAATATCATATCTACTCAGTTTTGATCGCCGTTGTTTCAGGACTAGCGGGCTTAATCTTATCTTACTTCTGGGGAACAGCTACCGGGGCAACGATTGTACTGATCACTTCAGGATTCTTTGCACTTACGTTTGTGGTGAAATTAAGACTGGGGTAGAGCTAAGGCCTTAATTTCAGAATTCATGGTTAAGCTTTTTACCCTCTAAATTCTATCAGAAGTCAATAAAGACGAGAAACAAAAGGGTGACCATGTTGGTCAGTTTTGACTCTGTATTGCGTATGTGATACATTCGATTTAAATTTAATAATGAGCAAGCGATTTTTCTTAGCCTAAAAATCGTAGTTCAGCATCATTTCGGGACTAGTCCGGTTCTAGAAAATATCAGTTTTCAAGTGAAAGGCGGAGAGATCTTTGGGATTATCGGTCCGAACGGCAGTGGTAAATCCACGCTTATTCGGACCATGAGTGGCTTACTAAAACCCAGTCAAGGAGAAATCCTCTTCCATAATAAAGATATAGGTTCGTACAGAAAACGGGACCTTGCAAAACTCATTGCCGTGTTGGAGCAAGAAGGGATCCCCCCCCTATCCTTCACGATCGAAGAGGTTGTTGCCATGGGACGTTATCCGTGGTTAAGGCCCCTTGCGGACCTATCCCATCTAGACGAACAGATTGTCGAAGATGTCCTTAAAAACCTAGGCCTCTGGAAAATAAAGAGCCAAGCGGTTAATGCTCTGAGCGGCGGTCAGCGCCAGATGGTCTGCTTAGCAAGAGCTATGGTTCAGCAGCCAAAAGTATTAATCCTGGATGAACCGACCACGTTCTTGGATATTGGGCATCAAATGCTCGTGATGGACCACGTTCGAGAGTGGCACCAATCTCAGGACATTACTGTCATTATGGTATTGCATGATTTAAATCTTGCAAGTCAATACTGTGACCGCCTTCTCCTCTTAGATAAAGGCTGCGTGCAAAGCTATGGGAAAATCCACCACGTATTAAAACCAGAAACCATTTCGGCTGTCTATAAAACCGAAGTTATCATGATTGAACACCCCATACAGCATGTACCTCAATTTTTGCTCACCAGTCAATAGTACGGATGAATCGTGAGTTAGGCGATGGCAATGCCCTCAACTTAATACACACTTAGTTTTCTGAGGGAAACTGACCTTTTGAGTAAACGTCTTGCAGCGGCCATTGAGGAGTGTTTTTATGAAGCCCGGAATTGCCGGCCAAGCCAGACTTGGCCGGCAGTTTGCTTGTTGCTGAGGTTAGGTCAGTGTCGGGAAAAAGGCCGGTGCTAAGCCTGAGGTGGGTCGAAAAGATCATCGGTAACAGTGCCGATGACCTTAACGTCCCGTAGGCCTGTGAGGGCGCCGCTGGTCGTCAGGAAAATATTGCCGGAGACAATCGTATTCATAACGGTCAGGACCTCAGCTTGATTCAGGTCTTCCCGGGGATTGGGAATTGTTATTGTAAACGTCTTTCCTCCCTCGGTGGCAAAACTTAACCTGACCACTTTGGTATTGGTTGTAGCCACAAACTCACCTCCTTTTCTTTGGATTTTCTTAAACGGTTACTCCTCTGTCAGCCTGAAATTTTTTCTCAACTGCACGTCCAGCAGCGGCTGCAGTGATAGGCTGAATAAGGCCTGAGCCACATCGTAAAGGGCTTCTTCGGAGGCATCGGCCCGCACATAGCTCAGGCTTTTTTGCCTGGTTACCGGGCTTCCGGCGGGAGTAGATCCGCTTTGGTAAACTGCTACCAGTACCGAATTCAAAGGTTCAGCTATGATTGACATTTTCTTGCTCCTTTCTGATCTTTTTGACAAACCGGCTGTTCCGGCATGTCTCTATATACTATGAGCTTGTACCCCGGGGGGTTACCCTCCGAAACAAAAAGAATGGTTCATAGCCAAGCCTTCACCATTCGAAACCCGCCTGCGTATGCTGTCATTAAAGCTATTAAAAAGGCGGGAATCAAAATGAATGAACCCATCACTGAACGTACGCCGCTAGTCATCGCGGCTGAGATTAATAAGATTAAACAAGAGACTGATAAAATCATGCTTACCAGTGCCATGGAGATCGGCAGGCGCCTGAAGGAGGCCAAGGACCTGCTCCCCCATGGAGAATGGGGAAAATGGCTGGTGGAATCGGTGAGCTATTCCCAGCGCACAGCCAACAAGCTGATGCAGCTTTTTAAAGAATATGGAGATAAACTATTCGCTGCCGGCGCTGAGGTTGGCAGGTCAAATTCGCCAGTACTGGCGAATTTGACCTACTACCAGGCTCTTCTCCTGCTGGGAATTCCGGAAGATGAGCGGGAGAGATTTATCCTGGAGCATGATATTAAGAATATGACCACCCGGGAGCTGGATCGGGCGCTCAAAGAACGGAAGCAAATCCCTCCGGAGAAAGAGCAGGCTCAAGTCACGCCCCTGTCCGATAATCCCGGGGTAATCAAGATAGAATATCAAACCGTCAAAAAAACCGACAAACCAAGAAGCAGGCCAAAAACTGCAGCCTCTCAAACCTTTACCACGAAGTATGAAGAAAGAGATGCACCGCTTGCTGCCAAACGATTGCCGATACCTTCTAGGAGCTGCTGGAAGCCCTCGGCCAACTGGCCAGACTTGATCTGGCGGTGAAGGAGAAATGCAGTAAAGACGCGAGCCAGCTTGCTGAATATATGGTCGAAAGGCTTAAAGAGTGGCCGCCTGTTCCCAGGACGAATATGAAGACGGTTGAAACCTACGCCACTTATGAAAAGTGGTAAATAATCCTAGATTTGATGCGATAATATAGATAGAGTTTAAATTCATTGGGAGTAGCTCCCGGAGTTCCATCTTCATCTTATTCATAGTCTTCTGAAGATGGGGCGAGAGAGCTTGAGAAATTGAGGCATGACAATCATCAGGTGTAGGCGGGTTTCGTGATAGTTGAAAAGAGCCGTAAAAAGGCTCTTTTTATATTCAAGAGTTTTCTTGATCTGCCAAGGCCACGTGACTTTAGAACAGCTGATCGGCGAAAGTCTGTCCGTCAGGCGGCTTCCGTGAATTAATTGAGTTGAGACAGTAGCTGTTTGTCACAGATGAGGGCTTGAGCACATATGCTTTGAGTAAGGTTGTTCAAACTCACCTGCATTTTCGACTTAGGCTGCATGGGAAGATAGGGAGAGGCTGTAAGTCAGCGAGCGTAGGTGCAATAATAGAAAGGACATTAGGGGTGGTTATATGAGTATTCCATTAAAAGAAAAGGTCGTAAAAGAATTAGAAGACTATCTGAAAACTGACCTTTACCAAGTTCCAAGGAAACTGATATTTTTTAACGGCATATTAAACGATGGAAGTACTGTGATTATTTGTACGCCACAGTCTAAATTGTATCCGAGGAGGTGCGGGTGCACTGACCTAACGACGGTTCAAGTGTCTATGTTGGACAATGCTGACCATTCGATCCTTGCCTTTCGCGTAGAAGATAATCGAGTTTATTACTTGGACTTCCGTAACTTGAAGCCCTATCTTACAGAGGAAGCAGCTTACTACAGCGAAAAACGAGGAAAAACCTTTTGGCAACTTTATATTTGGTCTTACTGTATTCAAATATTACGGAACAAAAACAGCCTGGCAATATATCCCAATCGCTTAACGGAGTTGGGAGATTATTACTAGGCACCCTGATCCTCATCACAATAGCTTTTCCATTTGATTTTATGTGTAATTACAAATAATGAAGTTAAATCGCTGACGGAGAGTCTGCAGGTTGTTCTGCCGGTTAAGCTTAACTTTAGCTATATGCTGGGGGGTTTTGTGGTGGTGATGGCCACTTATGAATTGGCAAAGCTGATGTGCAGAAAAAAGGTGGCGCGTATCCCCATGAGCGAGGCTCTTAAAGCCGGAGCGGAATAGAGAGGTAGCTTCTTCTGGGGAGGTGAACGGATGGCTTGGAGAGGCGGTAAGGCCCGCGATAGTACTGTTAGTACAGGCGTACTTGCTGTTGTCCTGTTGATTTTGTTCAAAAAATCGGCAATGGTCAGCAAATATTGGTTATTTATGTGATCCGTGATCAGTTTGGGATTTTTTTGTTTACTATAATTATAAAAGTTGTTTATTAGCACTTTAAACAGGGTATCTTACGCCAGCTTGAAATTTATAAATATTGTATAGCTAGGTATATAATATTAACTTGATTATGGTAAACTATTACCAAAAGGAGTTATGCAGCTAACATGACTCCAGTGTAACAGCCGCTTAAAGGGCGGACGGCTTCAAAAGTGCGGAATAGACCGAACCTTTGTACAGTGGCGGTCTATTTCCGTTTACGGAATGTATCCTCTTTATCCGTCAAAAGGAGTGAGGGAATTGAGTCTTATCCATAAACCCCATGACAAATTTTTCAAAGAGACCCTCAGTGATCTCCAGACGGCCCAGGATTTTTTGCAAAACTATCTGCCTCGGGAACTCCTGGAATTCATGGACTTGGAGACCATCGCTCTGCAAAAGGACAGCTTTATTGAAAAAGAGTTGGAAGAAACCTTTTCCGATCTGCTATTCCAAACTAAAATCAATCATAAAGACGGCTATCTTTACCTTCTTTTTGAGCATAAAAGCTACCCCTCTCCCAAGATAGCCCTCCAATTGTTGAAATATATGCTGAACATCTGGGAACAAAAAACGACGGATCAGCCCACGGCTAAACTGCCAGTAATCATCCCTCTGGTGGTCTATCACGGCAAAGCACGCTGGAACAGTCCGGTGAAACTCTCAGGCCTAATCGAAGACTATGATCAGCTGCCACTTGCCGTAGCCAGCTGCCTTCCGGATTTTTCCTACCTGCTGTATAATATCTCCCACTATAGTAATGCGGACATCAAAGGCAGCGTTAAGCTTCAGATATTTTTAAAGTTGTTAAGAGACATCTTGGAACAGGACTACACGGTATTTCTGAAGACTTTAGAAGAATCTATCATGGCTTTTAATCAGCTGGAAAACCAAGGCAATGGGCTGGAATACTTTGAGACTTTTATCCGCTACATCATGAATGCCAGGAATGATTTGGAATTTCAGACGGTCTACGAGCTAGCCAAAGAGATTTCTTTGGAAAGGAGTAAAGTCGTTATGACTATTGCGGAAAAGCTAATCACAGAAGGTATGGAAAAAGGTATGGAAAAAGGTATGGAAAAAGGCATGGAGAAGGGTAAGCTGGAAGTGGCGGAAAATTTGCTGAGGCTAGGTATGGGAATCGACATGATTATAAAGGCTACAGGACTGAGTGAAGAGGAAATCAGGAAAATAATGAATTAACCATAGAAGCCATATTGCCCTTGGACTGAACTATGCAGTCCAAGGGCAATTTTTAGTTCTAAAACTGAGTTTACTGGCTGCCCCTTCGGCGCAATGCCAAGGAAAAAGGAAGGCAATGGCCATAATAACGGCGGCGACAGTGATCGAATAACGGAAACCGCTGAGCGGAATCCGCCGCTCGCTGAACCTAGATCAATCATTATAAAAAATGTACTCCTGAAAACGTACCATTAAAGCGGAGTTTGATGAAATTCTATGAGCGGTGCTTTCTTTGGTGTTAAAAAAAGGACAAAGGTCCGAATCTGTGTGGTACCCGGTTCCCTCGCTGCCTGTGGGGAAGGCCTCCTGCCGCCAACTTCCCGGCCTGGATGGTCTCCAATTTGGCAAAAGACTGCAGGGAGGCTTCCCTGAGCCCTTCGCTGGAGAGTTAGGTTTGAGGGCAGCTAAGCCATTATCTATGACATAGCCAACCATAACTTAAAACAAATTACGGACGGTCTGCTAGCCTGGATTGATGATGCCAATACAGACGCTGTCCCTGAGCAAATCCTGCAAACAGTCTTTGAACAAATATTGGCTGCTGAAACCAGGGGAAAGCTTCACCTGTATCTTTTCAGCGATGCAGGAACAACCAATTTGGCTGTCTCGGATCGTTGATTTTGCTTAATCGTTTAAGGAGGATGGGGAGTGTTCTTTGATACACCTTTAGTGCAGCTTCGACACTGCTCTGTCGGTCTAATTTCTCGTCTTCCGGTGTCTCGTAGCCCCGCTTTCTATTGGCTATGGATCGTTTCTCTGGATACGCCTGTGTTGAAAACATAAATCCTTGGGCTTCAAACTTTTTCCGTTTGAGTTTGTCTTCTTGCGCTCGTTTCTCTTGTCGTTTTTCGGGTCTAGTCATCTGGGTTCACCGTTTTGCAGGGCTTAATCCCTTTAAGACCATCTTTAAAGTCTTTTTGGAGGGGATACATATAGATCGCCTTACGAGTTAGGGCATACTCTTTTTCCCGGTCCATTCTTCCTCGACCTTGAGTTTCTCCTAGATAGGTCCAGTTCGAAGCTTTATAGCATGTACCCGCAAAATGGGATGTGTCGACGAATGTCTCTAATAGGACGGGCGCATAACAATATTCGCGCAGCCAGTCTTCTTGAAGCTGTTTGATCGCCAATGATAAGACTTTACTGGCTAGGTTTTTAATGTTAACCCAGGGAAGTATGAGAAATCGGCTGTTATTCACGATCAGATGGAGTCGTTGCTTTCGATCCTGAACCTTCCATCCGATCCAGTCGTCCCGAGTACTCAAAGCCCATGAGGATGCCGAAAACTGAAGATAACCGAGGATTGTCTCCCGTGATTTAATAAAGTAAGCCAAGCGAGAACCAAAGACTTGTTTGTCACCTAGCATATGATACCCGTTAACATAATGTCTCCAACGCTTTAAATCCGTACCCGCTCTCGCAATTTCCAAGTAAATCGGCTCTAGTGCCTTTAATTCACAGGTGATCGGATTGTAAACAAAAGAACTTAAAGTTTGTGTGGCTTGCCATGCTGCTAATCTTGGCGGGGACGTTTTTTGGATCGCTGTTCGGGGGCAGATATTTTATTTCTCCGGGTGAAGTCGGGAAAATATTAATCGCGGGACTCCTCGGTGGGGAACAAGATAGCATAGCTGCTTCAGTGGTCTGGAATCTCCGGCCCTTGTGGGGGCACCGTTCTTTGCGATCCTATTTAAAACATCGAAAGGCGCTTGGCAATGATACTTGAAGTTAGAAATGGATATTTCGGATATACAAAAGACAATAATCTATTACAGGATATCTGCTTTATTCTCGGCGAAAAAGAGATTATGACCATCTTAGGACAGAACGGTATCGGCAAAACGACGATCCTAAAGTGCGTGACAGGGATT
>NZ_JUEE01000136.1:0-35586 GCF_000802135.1 Desulfosporosinus sp. BICA1-9 | reverse complement strand
TACAAGTGCGCGAGGCACAGCTCAGAGCCGGACGCAAAGGCATGGGAACGTAGGGCAATGAGACATCATTAAGTGCCGCAGGGGTCATATCTGCTGACTTTGAAGGCGGCATGAGGCCATCTGATTCACATGAGGTTTCTCAGCTGAATGAGCTCAAAATCGACGTAGGTGCGTTGGTTGTTGGAGCACATTACGCTACAGCTGGTGTAAACGTAATGGTAGAACAGATGCCTATCTTCGGCGGATACGCAGGTGGCCTGGAAGAGACCACAATCGTTGATGTCGCTACAACTTTAAACTCATTTGTAATGTTACAGGCCACCTGGCATCTGGATGGGCCGGTGCACGTGCGCTGGGGCATAACAACGACGAGAGAGGCTCTTGCCGTTGCTGGTCACGCAGCTCGTGCCATTGAAGAGAATACCCATCTGATCTTGGGAAATCAGTATTACACTTTAGCAGGTCCCTGCACAGTCATGTGCTTACTGGAGACGGCAGCTCAGGCTATTACGGATACAGTCAGCGGACGAGAGATCTTGTCCGGTGTCGCTGCCGGTAAAGGTGTTGTCACTGACCTCTTTACAGCCATGGAAGCCCGTTTCATGGGTGAAGTAGCCCATGCAGTTGCGGGAATGGATCTTCATGAAGTAAACATTATGTTGGACAAACTAGTTTCCATGTATGAAAAGGATTATAAAACGGCGCCAGCGGGGAAAACCTTCCAGGAATGCTATGATGTAAAGAAACTGGTTCCGACCGAGGAATACATCAAGGTTTACGATGAAGCTGTTAAAATTATGACTGATTTAGGCCTGACATATTGGAATGACTAATTTCAATCAGGCATAAATGCTATTACGGTATTAATCTGTCGGCAGTCTGTGGGTTTTACGCTTATTGACTCAGGGGGGTTCGTAAGTTCGATCTGCGGACTGTTGGCAGATGACGATTTGGAGGGTGGATCGTAGTGATCTTACGGACTCTAAATCCGTACAGTCGGGTGGACTCCGGGACTCTCCGCCATAATGGATTCCGGTATATAGGTGTCTGAAAAGTCTAAACATTGGTATGTCTCATTGAAGTATGTTTAGCACTTGCAGATTCCTATATTTTTTTGTTAATAAATGTGGAACGCCAGTCAGAGCCTGTTCTTTAGCGTCTGGAATTGACATAGTTAAGTAGGAGGCTTACGGAATGCTTGAAACAAAAAAGCAATGTTTTTCTGGATGGTGTTTGTTTAAAAATAAAGTGATACTTTGTTTCGATAGAAGGAGAAGGTAGGTATGAAAAACCATATGATTCGTTTAGATAAGGATCAGGGAAAGGAACTCGCGGAAAAGAATTTTAGAGACATGTGCGGGTATAACAGGGGAAAACCTGTACCCCAGAAAATAATTGAAAGATCATTAAGAAGTTTGGAGGATGTGTACCATCAGCTGGAAATCAAGGCTCTGATCTCAGAATACAAAAAAACTTGTGTTGATGGAATAAATATGCTGCTGGACGGAAAACTGTTTACATGCAATGCTCTTGCTCAGATTCCCACCGAGGAAATTGAGCGAATATACATATACCTGTTAACAGTTGGAGAACTAAATTTGAGCGAAGCCAGTATCCTGAATCAAGTTTACTATGATATGTGGCAAAATGCATACATGGACGCCGGGCAGGAAATATTAAGACAATATTTGCAGGGATTAAGTTGCAATACATACAGGTATGTTTCAGATAATTTTGGACCGGGATTTTTCGGTATGGATATTTCACAGTTGGAGCAATTTTTTGCCATATTAGATGGCGAGAAAATCTGTTTAAAATTGCTCGACAGTGGTTTTATGTCGCCCACAAAGAGTTATGCTGGGTTCTTTCTGATCACAAACAGCATACAAAACTTCGTCGGAAATGATTGCGAGAACTGCTTATCCTCAGGAAAAACCTGTATGTACTGTAAGGCGGGAAGAAAGATGGCATAATAAGTTTATGCAACATACTCAGTTACCTAACTCAATCATTACCACTTGTTGCCGTAAAGCCCCTAGTTTCAACTATGGGGATATAAGGCAATCCATAAAACACTTGTTCTCTGCATAAACCTTTTATGGTATAATATACCTAATATGCTCTTTGAAAATCAAACATATGGGGTTGTGGCAGAAAGGCTGCCGCGTAAAATGTTTGCCGACTAATGTAGGAGTATATTTGGCGAAATGCGAAAACCAAGCAGTAGCCAATTAAGAAAAGCATTGCTTTTTCGTAAACGGTGGGACACATCGGGATAGCTTGTGGGACTGAATCGGGTTGCCGGGCAGGATGAACCAAGAATCCCCTAGATTTATCTACGGGGAGTTGTCAAGCCAAAATACAATATTCAATAGTTCAAAACTATTGACATGTGAAAAATCCTCATATATTGTGATGGTAAGTTAATTCAAGAAAAGCATCGTGCTTTATGAATGACTTATTCGTAAGATATTTTCTCTGAGCAACGGCGCTCTTCGAGGGTAGGTTAGCCTATTCCCTGAAGAGCGTCATTTTTTTCCCTGAGCAACGGCGCTCTTCCGGGGTAGGTTTAACCTATTTCTCAGAAGAGCGTTATTTTTTCTCTGAGTTAGCTGGTTTGCAATGTAAAGAAATGTGGGGTGTATCGTTATGAAGCTAATAACTAAAATTATGAACATTACCAAAGAAATAATTGGAGCATCAAAGTCACTTGCATACACACGCACCAGGTTTTACGGATACAAATATTCTGATTAGTTTTTTTGCAAATGGGTGCTGGATTAGAAATGCTGGCATGATGATTACAGGATTTATATCTAGAATTGGAAAGAGAGGGATTTCCATGCTCTTGCTGGATAAAAATGGACCATTTTTGTATGAACAGCTATTTGAGGCTTTACTGCAGAGTATTATACAAGGTGATCTCAAAACAAACGACGCTCTTAAGCCGATTCGGATATTGTCGGAAGAACTGCACATCAGCATCAATACCGTGAGCAGGGCATATCATCAGCTACTGGCGGAAGGATATATCCGGTCGGTTCAGGGAAGCGGCTATTATGTGGAGAACTTGTTAACTTTACCGAGATCGAGCGTGTTATATAGAAAGGGACAAAAAGAAGTAGTACGGGAGTCTATTGTTCCGCTGAAGTATGATTTCAATTATGAGAGCATCGAGTCAAGTCTTTTTCCGTGGACGAAGTGGAGAAAGTATATGCAGGACGTAATGTTGGAGGAATCCTGTTCCACGAAAATCGCATATGAATGCAACAAAGGAAATGTAGAATTACGGAAAAGTCTGTGCGATTACATCAATAACAGTCGGGGTGTAAAATGCAGTTGGGAGCAAATCGTCATTTCCGCCGGCACACAATATGCTATGGATATTATTACCGAAATATTGCATGAGTTACATGAGAAAGTACATACGATAGGTGTGGAAGACCCCAGCTTTATTGGAATGCAAAGAATATTTACGAATAAAGGATATTCGATCAAAGAGCTTTCCATGACCGATCTAGGGATCGATATTGATGACCTAGAAAACTCGATGTGTCCTCTACTTTACTTAACGCCATCCCATCAATTTCCTACCGGAGTCACTACATCCATGCCAAAACGTTTGCAGATTTTGGAATGGGCGCAAAAGAACCGCGCCTATATTATTGAAAATGATTATGACAATGAGTTTTTATATGGAGAAAAACCCCTTCCCTCTATTCAGTCTTTGAGCACTGGGCAGAATGTAATTTATTTGAGCACATTATCGAAGGTTCTCTCTCCGTCTCTTCGGTGTGCGTATTTTGTTCTCCCATACAAACTTATGGAAATATATGAAGATAAATACAAGTATTATTATTCGGCGCTTCCGACTTATAATCAGAAGGCACTGGCGTATTTTATCAGAGATGGGCATCTCGAAAGACATGTACGCAAGATGTCGCTGTTAAACAGAAGAAAATACGGAATATTTAACAAAGTGATAAAAGAACATCTTGCAGGTGTCGTTAAGATTTTTCCGGTGCCGGCAGGTTCTCATACCTTGATACAAATTCCGGGATGCACGAGTCAAGAAGGTCTGATCACGAAGATGAGATTGAGAGGCTTTGGAATTTATGGGACGAAAGACTATTGGCGGAACCAGCAAAAAGCACCGGAAAACATCTTCCTCTTCGGGTTTGAATCTATGCCAGAAGAAGATCTAGAAGGAGCTTGCATTGAGTTTACTTGTGCATTGAAGGAAATTATTGAAACATTGGAAATGTGATGATTCGGCCGCATTAACAGCCCTAATTTTAACGCCCTAATGGTACAGACGGAAAGAATAAAAAAAGATCGGAATTCAGAGTTCTTCTGTTTTGTTCCGGCAGATCTCCCACCACATAACCCAACAATTAAGAATGATGATGAAATGATTTATTTGATATCTGAAGCGTGTGGAGATTACAAGAGATATCACTGCTTTACGCGAAGATGATCTAAGAAAGATAAATGCGCTTGGCAGAACTAGTGAGAATGCAATGACTATCTATGACGGGCAGGCTCACTTGAAACTATGAAAACCGTCATCACAACATTCCCTGATATGATTGGCGCAATGACCGGCATGATTTGACCTCAGAAGCAGAAACCTTCGGCAGTGAAGTGAAATTCGTAGATACTGAGGCTCCTACAGTAACCAAGGATTTGGTGAGTGACAGAGAATCCGTGGAAACCCTACGTATTCCTTCCCTAAACGAGGGTCGTGCCAAGGTATTCCTAAAAGGGGCGGAACTTGCTGCGCAGTATTATACTGATCGTCCCACTTTTGGCGGAATGCTGGGTCCTTTCTCTCTGGCCGCGGTATTAATGGGGCTGGAAAAAACCTTAAAATCCGTTAAGAAAGATCCGGAATTAGTACACATTTTGTTGGAAAAATACATTCAATACAGCATCAAGTATGCTCAAGCCTATAAAGATATTGGCGCCAATGAAGTGCTTTTGCCTGAACCAAGCGCTGGACTTTTACCTCCCGATTGGTGTGATGAATTTTCTTCTCAGTATGTTAAAAGGCTCGTAGATACTGTGCAGGACGAAGGGTTCTTTATTGTTTTACACAACTGTGGTTATGTTACAAAACTAGTTAATTCAATGGTTAGCACTGGGGCAAAAGGATATCACTTCGGTAATGTCGTTAAAATGCTAAAAATCATCCCCCAAATCCCTGGAGATTACCTAGTATTCGGTAATATTGACCCATCGAGGGTACTGAATGAAGGTACTCCAGAAAGTGTCAAACATGCTACGTTGACCCTTCTAGAAGAGATGAAACCCTATCCAAACTTTGTTTTATCGTCTGGTTGCGATATTCCACCAGGAACACCCATCGCCAATCTGGAGGCTTTTTTCGATACCCTGTCAGAATTTAACAAAGTGAGCATGACTCCTTAAAAAATATCGCCTTATCTAATTTAGCACATCTAAAACGATCGTGACTTATGAGAGGTTGTCCATGAAATAGAAACGAATGTACCCATTAATAAGAATTAGGCCGCCTGACTTTCGAGCAGGCGGCCTAATAAAATAATCATTTGCAAAAGGGATTTGGGCACTTTCCATGTGAACTTTATGAATTAAGTAGGGATGAGCAAAAAGGCTCTTCACATTTTGATACTAAAGTGATATCATATTGGTATTACTTATTGGTACTCAGCTTACCAATTTAAAATAAGTAATCAAAATTTGAAGGAGGATTCATTAAATGATCGAAAAGAAAGCGTGGGCCGTCAACGGTTATCTAGCCTTGATTTTTATGCTCGCCCTCTTGATCGGTGGAATTGCCTTAGTCGTTCAGGTAAACTTAGTGGGTATTCCTCTGATTATCTTGGCCATTATCTTGGCAACCGGGATTTTAGTCGTTCAACCCAATAAGTCCTATGCCCTAGTTTTTTTTGGAAGCTATCTCGGTACCATTCGAGAACCAGGATTGTGGCTTAGTGTCCCGTTAGCGATACGCAAAGGAGTCTCTTTACGGGTTCGAAATTTCAACAGCAAAACTCTTAAAGTCAATGACATTGAAGGCAATCCGGTTGAGATTGCCGCCGTCGTAGTCTTTCGGGTTGTTGATACCGCTAAGGCAATGTTTGATGTCGAGAAATATGAAGAATTCGTAGAAATCCAAAGTGAAACGGCTTTGCGTCACGTAGCAACGCGTTACGCTTACGACCATTTTGACGGAGATGGTTTATCCCTGAGGGGTAATCCTGAAGAGGTATCTACTGAATTAATGAATGAACTCCAGCAAAGACTTAGGCTGGCTGGTGTGGAAGTTAGCGAAGCACGCCTTACCCACCTAGCCTATGCCACCGAAATCGCAGGCACCATGCTGCAAAGACAACAAGCCTCGGCGATCCTCTCTGCCCGCCAAATCATTGTTGAGGGCGCTGTAGGCATGGTTCAGATGGCAATTGAACGAATCGAAAAAGATGGGGTTGTCAAACTTGACGAAGAGCGCAAAGCGACTATGATCAATAACCTCCTCGTCTCGATTGTTTCCGAGCGAGCAGTTCAACCTGTGATTAATACTGGAACGATGTATTAACCAATTCCAATTCAATATCCCTTTAGCATAACGACAATTTGCTAGCGCCGTGCATTAAGCAGCAGATTTACATTGGATGTGGATAACTAATGGCAAGCAAAAAACAGTTCCCCTTACGCCTTGATCCCAAACTTTATGCAGCTCTAGAACGCTGGGCAGCTGATGAATTCCGAAGTGCCAACGCCCATATCGAGTTTTTGCTCCGGGACGCAGTCCGACGTGCAGGGCGTTTGAAGGAGCAAGTTAGCTCTGATGATTCGGAGAATTCAGAAGAACTATAAGAAGTGTTATCACTTTCCTATGATGTTACTAACAAAGCTATTTAAACTGGCATCGAAGATTATATCCGCTGATTTCTTGGGAATGATTAGATTGTTTGGGCACAATAAAAGAAGCTGGCACCTCGAAAAGGTTCCAGCTTCTTTTCAGTTCAAATGGAATTAAAACTCCACCTGAAGTAAGGATTTCTTAATCCGATTAAGCTACTATCTATTCTGCCTCGTTAACAAGCTGCTTGGCGAACTCCCTACCGGCATTAAGCGCTTGTAAATTCAATTCCGCGAGTGCAGGTTTCACTCCCTTACCGCTCTTGGCACACCTCGTCTATCGACTCATAGCAGCCATGGTTAAGGCCATGAACTTACTCCTTGGAGTATCATTTCTTGAGGTTAGAACGATGGGCACTTTTGCCCCAAGGACGATCCCCGCCATTGTTGCTCCAGCAAAGTACACTAAAGATTTTGCTAAAACATTTCCTGCTTCGATCGTAGGAACTAAGATTAAATCCACATCCCCGTTGATCTGACTCTTGATCCCCTTATGTTTCAAGGCGGCTGCACTTACAGCTCCATCCAGAGCTAATGGACCTTCCACGATCGCACCCTGGAATTCTCCGGCTCGACTCATCCCGGCTAAAGCTTCGGCATCCATGGTCGCCGGCATTTTAGTGCTCGCCACTTCATTAGCTGCCAGAGCGATAACCTTTATCAAATCCATTCCAATATCCTTTAAATATAACAAGCTGTTCTCCAAGATTTCTTTTTTTTGCATCAAATCCGGAGCAATATTTATCCCCCCGTCGGACATAAACAGCAAACGAGAAAAACCTGGAACTTGAAATGCGGAAAGGTGACTGAGTAAGCGCCCAGTTCTCAGTCCTCGATCTGATCTAAGCACTGCCCGCAGAAAATCTGCGCTGTTGACTATACCCTTCATTAAAAAATGCGCTCGCCCATCCTCGATGGCATCTACAGCCTTATTGGCGGCAGCAACGGGACATGGTTCCTGAATCAGTTCAGCGTTTTCTAAGTCTAACCCGATATCTTGAGCTAATCTCTTAATCAGGTCAACATCTCCGACCAGAACAGGGGTAATTAACCCTTCATTTTGGGCTAATTTGATAGCTTCTAAGATATCTTTATCAGCAGCAGAAGCCACTGCAACCTTTACCCGACCTATGCTCTTCGCTCTTTCTTGTAGAGATTCAAATCCGCTAAATCGCACTTTTTTCACTCCATTTTTATCCTTCGTAGATCAAGGCTTTTTCTTCTCCTCTAAGGACTCTTAAGGCACCCAAGGCCAAAGCTTCCATCTCTTCTTCACCTGGTACTACTACAACAGGAGAAATAAATGAGACACGACGAATAACTTCTTGAGTGATAAATTCAGAATGAGCGAGTCCACCCGTTAAAACAATTCGATCAACTTCTCCAGCCAATACGGTGGCCATCGCGCCAATTTCCTTAGCCACTTGATAACAGAGGCCTTCCAGTACAAGTTTGGCGTCCGAGTCCCCTACCTTCATTCTCTGCTCAGCTTCTCGTGCATCTTTTGTTCCAAGGTAAGCGAACATACCGCCTGTTTTGAGAAGTTTAGTCAGCATTTCCTTTTCCGAATATTTGCCGGAATAGCACAGTTTGACGAGTTGAAAGGAAGGTAATGTCCCACAGCGTTCGACTGAATATGGACCCTCATTATTGGCATTATTAACATCCAGCATTTTCCCTTTGCGGTGTGGGGCGACTGAAATCCCCCCCCCTAAATGCGCGATAATTAAGTTCAAGTCCTGATATGTTTTCCCGAGTTCTTGGGCTACTTTGCGGGCAACAGCCTTCATATTTAAGACATGTGATTGACTTAAGCGAGATAATTCCGGAAGTCCGGAAAGCCTCGCTACCGGTTCCATTTCGTCGACTGACACAGGATCCACAATAAAGACTGGAACGTTGATTCTTTGCCCCAGGTGATAGGCAATAATTCCACCTAAGTTAGAAGCATGTTCCCCACCGGGTGCATTATGTAACGTGTCCTCTAAGGAGGCATCCACCAAATAGGTGCCCCCCACTAAAGGATTGAGTAAACCACCCCGTCCCACGATCCCCTCAAAAACATCTAAGGGTGTCCCATGATCGTCAATCACTTCTAAAATCTGCTCGATTCGATATCCGTATTGATCTCCGACACGGGTAAACGCGTTAATTTCACTGGCTGCGTGATCAATTCCATATTTCCAAAGGCAAGTCTCGTTTTCGTAGGCTGCGATTTTTGTAGAAGTTGAACCTGGATTAATGGCGAGTACTTTCAAAACATAACCTCCTTCTGAAAAGCATCCTTTAATTATATCATAAAATGTCGAAATATTAATAATTTAGTCTCACGTAAACTCAGGGCTAGAATCTTAGAAAGAATCATAGATTTTAAAGTGTAATAATTGATTTTACTTTTTACACAATAGCTGAGTTGTATCTCATCCTGAATGCCAGCAACACTGTTCATCATAGCTTAGTTGTTAGCTAAACTTAAGGATTAAATTCATGAACCGAAAGGAGCGGAATCTATGAATAAAATTATGAAAAAACCCTCTACTGATCTTTTACCGGTTCCCAATGTCTTGGTCACGTCTCTTCTCGCGGGGTATGATCCGAACATCATAACGATTGCTTGGACAGGAATTCTAAATTCCGAACCCCCAATGCTCTACATAAGCCTCAATCCTGTTAGACATTCCCACAAGTTGATTAAAGAATCGGGTGAATTTGTGATCAACATTCCGTCAGTATCCCAAGTGAACGTCGTAGACTATTGTGGTCTTGTTTCCGGACGGGATGCCAACAAATTTCTTGAAACAGGGTTAACTCCCTACTCGGCTACCTATGTAAAAGCACCGTTAATAGCCGAATGTCCCGTAAATCTCGAGTGCAACGTCAAGAACGTCATTTTCCTCGGTAGTCATGACGTCTTTATCTCCGAGATTCTAGCGATTCATTACAATGAAGATGTGCTTGATTCTCACGCCCGTCCCGATATTGACAAAATCCAGCCCTTCGGATATTGCCTGAGAGAATACCGTTCCATTTCCGAAAAGCTAGGTTCTTTCGGTTATTCCAAAAAAATAAGCCTATAGATAATTAGGCTAGCGCCCACGAAGACACTGTCTTCGCGCGTATTAGCCTTCTTGCAGACACTGTCTTCGCACGTATTAGTCATTCTGTCAGCCTGAGCGAAGACGGTCGCCTTAACTGCATTTATGCTCGTCAGAAAGTATATAACATAAAGTTATTCTTTCTGACGAGTATAAGAAAAGAAGGCGTTCCTACTGGTAAATTATTACCAAGGTAGAGAACACGCCTTCTTTTTTGGTTTCATAATCTAATCATGATCTAATGGAGTGATTTGCGCTTAGCATCAGCTACTACTATTTTCTTACTGCGTTTAGGGAGCGATTACGCGCCGAGCCCCAAGATAACGCTTAGACCAGTAAGCGTCTGTCATGTCATCGTAAGAAACTCCGCCTGAGGACGAATGAATCATAGTATTTTTCCCAGTGTAGATTGCAACATGAGAAGCTCCAGAGTGATAAGTACTGAAAAATACTAAATCACCTGGACGTAAGTCAGAACGCGAAACTGAAACTCCATTTAAAAACTGCTGCTCAGAGACTCGACTCAAGGTTATCCCAAAATGTCGGTATATGCTCTGGGTGTATCCTGAGCAGTCAAAACCCGGTGATGCTTTCGTCCCCCCCCAAACATAGGGTGTACCTAAAAACTGAGCGGCATAATTCAGAATCTGTTGCACTCCACCTGAAACTTGAACAGTACCAGCCACTCCTGCGCTAGAATCAGCCCCACTAGAGGAGTGAGTTGGAGTCTTAGCAGCATACGCTGCCTCGAGTTTTTCTTGTTCAATTAATTTTTCTATTCGACTTACCTTGGCCTGGGCAGAAAGAGCAGCGTTCATGATGGCTTTCTCATCTGTACTTAATTGAGCTAGAATAGTTTGTTGCTTATCTAACACCTGCTGCACAGATTGCTGTGTTTGAGTTGTCCCCTGTATTGCAGCTTGAATCGTATCCTTTTTTTGATTGATAAGTTCCTTTTGGCTATTCAAGGCTTCGCTCAACACGATCAGATTATCATGCAGCTTACCATAGGATCCTACAAGCATCTGAATATTTTCAGCGCGATCCATAAAATCCGCTAAGTTTTCGGCTTCAAACAAAACTGCCAAATACGTCGTAGCACCCTCTTCGTAGTTATTCCTTAAAATGTGCCCTAATGCTTCAATATTCTCTTTTCGTTGTTCCTCAAGTTTCTGCTGCTGTTCTTCCAGCTTTTTAAGGTTACTTTGTTCCTCAGTTAATTTTGCTTGGTCTCGGGCAATGCTACTATTTAAAACCTCAACGGATTGCTTAAGTGCTTGCACCTGTTGGGTTACACCCGCCACCTTAGCCTTTTGTTCACTTAAGACCCCATTTATTTGATTAGCTTGCTGTTTGGATTGATTGAGTTGTTGTTGTAAGTTTTCAGCTCGCACAGGAATTGATGACGCTACTAAAAGAAAGACTCCTATGATGCTGACTAAGGTAGTCTTCTGTATTAGATCTCTATTATTCATCTCAACAACTCCTCTAACTCCCCTAATCTATCTAAGATTTCTTCAAGTATATTCGTCATAAAACCCCGAAATCCCTTGTTTAGTTAGCCAGAAAGCAACAAATAGGCAAAGTTCTATACAAGGAACTTTGCCATCCTTAACCGTGACATCCATGATACAGTGCAGTAGCATGGGCTCTAAGGGTGCAAAAAACCACCTCATTAAGGAGCTGGTTTTTTTGCCATTCTGTCTGAAATTATTTATAGTTTAGATGCAACACGTCCCTTACCAAAAAATCGATCCCTTTGGAAGGGTTGGGTAGTTGTACTCCAACTGTTTGTAGTGATGTTAGTATGAATGCTAAAAAAAGCAAACTTGAAAAGACAACTCGTTCCCGCCAATGCTTATTCCTAATAAGACTCGGAACTTCAAACAGAATAATACCGATAAAAACACTGATAAGCAAAAAGATCATTTAGCTTTCCATTCCTTCTGCTTAGGCAAATTGCGTACCTTAGCTATAAACAGTGACAAAAGTGGAAGCCCGATGTAAAACGGCATAGCGAAGACGGGGTATGTATTCTTTGCTGAATAGCTGAATTGCATAGTAGATTCATTGGAAAGAGCAATTGAAATTCCTATGATACCTATTGGGATAACTAAAGGGACATAGGAGCGTAGTTTTAATAACTGAGCAATACCTAAAACGGTTGCATAGTAAAAAACGCAAACCTTCAAAAAGATGGTTACTAATAACGCTATTGCCACTAACGCCTCCAACCTGTTATCCGATGGATAACCGCTACTAAGACTCCAACTTCTTCAGTGGTCCCTTACGATGCCATGCCATCACGGCAAAGTAAGTTTCCTTTATAACCCAATTCGACTTCTCGGCAAACATAAAGCCTCCAACACGTCAAAAACATGTTGGAGGCATATATCATCATGTTAGGTCTCATTTGCGTGTTGGATATGAGAATGGGGAATCTAAAGACACCATCGAAGTTGGTAGTGTCTCAGTGGCAGTTTCTGCGACGCGCCATTGATCTGGCCCTCTAGATTTCTGTTCATCCGTTTCGTTAAATTCGGTCATTTGACCCCAATACCGTTTCGGCATCAGAGTCATACGACAGCGTGGGTTATTCCTACCTTCAATGGCAATCGTTTTATAGAATTGTCTCCATAAACGACGGTACTCAATCTCAGATCCTTCGACTTCTGGCAAGGTTAACTCAGCGACGAACATAAGTTCTGCCTTTTGCTCGCGATAAATTAAGGCCATACTGTGGGTTTTATCATAAATCATAAACGTTTCGTTGCGGAAACGGTCACAAAAATGCGCAGATAATAGGGGTAATACCAAGTTTTTAGGTTCTATCACCGCCACGAGCACTTCTCCATAGACGGAAAATCGCAGAAATCCTGTGAGCTTATGGCTTTCGGAGGTTAAATGGCGAACTGCCTTTTGGAGGGAACAGACGGCATCATTCGTGAGCATCGTCATAACCTTGCTGCCGTGTTTAAACCCCAAACGCAGGAAATGATAGATTAACAATTCTTTGCGCGGATTACAGGTTAAAAATCCAAGTTTAACTAATTCCTGTGCTTGGGAAGATATCTTCAAAGGAATCGAGTTATAAACCCTATCCGCCTTATGTTCGTCCGTTTCAATCCATTTCGCAGTATCAAAAAGGCTCTGTTGTACACCAGGAGGCCGAATAAGGTTGGGGTTTTCCTTTTGATCGTAGCTTTCGAAGATACAACACATCAGTCCTGCAAAACTGCCATCATAGGCGTAGACTAAATCTGTCCTGTCAGACATTGCTGCACATCCTCTCTGGTAATGAGAGGCTCATTAAAAAGTGACAGCTGTTCAGGATAGTGTGATGGCAGCTTGTACTGGTCAGCCATCAGCACTCCAATGGCTCCATCTGATGTAATTTTTAGACCCTCCATGATCTTTCCCTTACAGGTAATGAAATACTGTGCGCGTTTTAGTACCACACCTATCTTTTTTAGTCCCGCAAAATCAAGCGGACCGCTTCTCCTAGCTGTGAGAATACGCAGGGCACTGGTCACGCCAATTCCTGGCACTCGTAAAAGCATTTCATACGGCGCTTTATTAATCTCAAGGGGAAACTTCTCCAGATGATTAAGAGCCCAATTGCATTTAGGATCGACCTGTAAGTTGAAATTGGGATTTTGCTCATCAAGCAGTTCTTTTGCTTCAAAGCCATAAAACCGTAATAGCCAGTCGGCCTGATAAAGTCGATGCTCACGCATTAGAGGTGGTTTAATATCAAGCGCTGGCAGGAGTGAATGTTCAGCAACAGGCATATAGGCCGAGAAAAAGACTCTTTTGAGGTGGAATTTTTTATATAGCCCTTCGGTTAGAGTTAATATCTTATGATCTGTATCCGATGTCGCCCCAACAATAAGCTGGGTGCTCTGGCCAGCCGGCGCAAATTTTGGCACATGATGGTATTTTACAAGATCCGTACTAGTTTCCTGGATCTTACTACTAATTAGACCCATAGGACGTAAGATGGACTCCTTTGTTTTGTCTGGAGCTAATAGCTTCAGACTCTCCTGGGAAGGAAGCTCAATGTTAATACTCATCCGATCGGCCAAGAGTCCCAAGCGTGTAATCAGCTCGCTATCTGCTCCAGGTATGGCCTTGACATGAATATAGCCGCCAAAGTGGTAATCGTTACGCAATAACTCAAGGGCCTTAATCATTTGCTCAACAGTGTTGTTAGGGCTTTTAATTACCCCGGAACTGAGAAATAAACCCTCGATATAGTTACGTCGGTAGAAGTTTATCGTAAGTTCTGCAAGTTCAAGGGGCGTAAACGCAACTCTTACAGTATCGTTCGACACTCGATTCACACAGTATTTGCAATCAAAGACGCAGATATTTGTCATCAGCACTTTCAGCAAAGATATGCACCGCCCATCAGCCGAAAAGCTATGACATATGCCTGCTTTTGCAGCACTACCGATACTGCCCTTCTTGCCACTTCTGTCGACACCACTAGAGGTGCAAGCGACATCATATTTAGCTGAGTCTGATAAGATAGTTAACTTATCAAAAATATCTATGTACAAACACCTCACTTACCCACTATCCATACTATAATACAAAACATATGTTCTTGTCAAAGAGAATGATACCGAACACTTGAGCTCCAGAAAGTATCTTACATCATTTATACATTCTGACGAGCTTACCCATTATTAAGTTCTTGTAATATGGCTAATTCTTGTGATATAGCTAGTTTTTGCGTTGCACTGTGTCGTTTATTGTGACATGAAAACGCTCCCCCCATGGTAGTAGGTTTTATTATTAACCTCTCTACCATGGGGGGAGCATATCAATGTTGAGATCGTCACTTGCATATTACCCCAGTCATTTTGCTAGATAATTTTAAATTGTCTTGCTGCGTGGCGCAGTTGATCCCGAAAATCAGGATGGGCAATACTGATCAGAGCGAGAGCCCTTTCCCTTGTGGATTTACCACGAAGTTTGACAACTCCATACTCAGTTACCACATGATCAACATAGTTTCTACCAGTAGTTACGCTCGCTCCAGGACTCAAAGTGGGAACAATCTTGGAGATTGTACCATTTTTTGCCGTAGACTTCAGGACGATAAAGCCTTTACCATCTGGGCACATAGTCACACCCCTGGCAAAATCCGACTGCCCTCCACTTCCTCCCCAAACCGTGGTTCCAATACTTTCAGAGCAACATTGTCCAAATAAATCAACCTCAATAGTAGCGTTGATACTGATCATTTTATGGTTTTGAGCAATAATGTTAGGATTATTAGTATAATCCACCGGATGTAATTCAATAGAGGAATTATTATTAACGTAATCAAACAATTTTCTGGTGCCCTCGACGATAGTAGCCACAATCTTGCCCTTATGAATGGATTTCTTGCTCCCGTTTAAAGCCCCACTTTCTACAAGATCTATAAGATAGTCAGTGATAAGTTCAGTATGTATACCTAGGTCCTTTTTATGTTCCAGAAACTTGCATACCGCAGTGGGAATACCTCCAATACCTACTTGAAGAGTGGAGCCATCTTCAATAAGATCAGCTATATAAGAACCGATCGTTTCATCCATCTTTGTTACCAGCGGAACAGGTAGTTCTATCATCGGCACATCATATTCTACGACCAAATCCACCTTGGAAATATGAATGTTGTTATACCCTCTGGTCCTGGGCATGTTGGGATTAACCTCTACAATTATATTCCGGGCAACTTCCATTGCAGCGAGAGTATAGTCACACCCTAAGCCAAAATTCAAATATCCATGTTCGTCCATTGGCGCAACAGTGAGCATCAGTACATCACAGCCGCTTTTTCTGATTAAACTGGGTATGTCGCCGAAGTTTGACGGCACATAGGTTGCAAATCCATCCCGAATTAGATTTCTCACAACATTTGTGACAAAAAAGGATTCTATGGAAATATGAGGAGCATAGGAAGGATCCATGTAACGGCGCTTGCGCCTTGACAAGAATTGCCGGAGAACCACACCTTGCAACTCATCCTTCCGATCGGCCAAAGCATCAAAAAGAATATTAGGCTCATTAGAAGCCGGTGGAGCCCAAATTACGTCGCCCGACTTGACTAACTTAACCGCTTCTTCCGGAGAAACCAGTTTCTGACGATATAGTTCGTGTGCGCTTAACATCCTATACCTCCTCTTTCAAATCTAGATTTACAACGCTTCCAACTTGCCAGTTAGCTGGCAACCTTTTAGCTCAAGACAGCCTCCCGCTTAAACTACATCTATGCAGAGAGGGGACCTCTAATCCAATAAGTTAGGCAAAAAAGTTACAATTTCAGGAAAAACAATCAAGAGACCAGTACTAAGTACGGCGGCAACCAGAAATGGCCAGACACCCCGGAAAACGGTTTCTAAAGGTACATTTTTTGCTACCCCTTTAATAACATAGACGTTGATGCCTACTGGCGGGGTTATTACGCCCATCGCCACGACCATACAGATGATGACCCCAAACCAGATGGGGTCGTAACCTAAAGAATCCACGACAATTGGGTAAAAAATCGGTATTGTCAGCAAAATAAGCGGTATCATCTCGATAATACAACCCAAAAACAAATAGATCGATAAGACAATGAGCATGATAACATAACTCGGAAGATCTAAGCCACCCACCCATTCCGCAATTTCAAAAGGAATTCGACTAATACCCAAAAAGCGGGTAAAGATAATGGCTCCGGCTACCATAAATAAAATCATAGCTGTTGTCTTGGTGGTATCTGCTAAAGCCTGGTTGAATTTTTCCCAAGTCATCGTCCGGCCAAGTAATGTAACCAGTAACACACCTGCTGCACCGACAGCACCGGCTTCTGTTGGCGTAAAGAAGCCCATAAAAAGACCCCCGATAGAAATGATAAAGATAGCAATAACCTCTATTAAACCATCGCGCAATGAATGGATTACCTCTTTCGCACTGGCTCTTGGCTCCTGCGAGGGTGGACACAAAGCAGGATTTAGTTTAGTCACGACATAAATAGCCAGCATATAAGAAATCATCAGGAGAATACCCGGGATAATGCCAGCCACGAACAACTTGGCAATTGATTGTTCGGTAGATACTCCGTAGATGACAAAGATAGTACTGGGAGGAATTAAAATGCCCAGTGCCCCTCCTGCAGCGACACTGGCAGTCGCCAGTGAATCATTGTAATGGTACTTCTTCATTTCTGGAAGAGCGATAGAACCGATCGTCGCAGTGGTCGCTGTGCTGGAGCCGCAAACTGCTCCGAAAATAGCACAGGCTACCTGGCTTGCCATAGCTAACCCACCACCAAAGTGTCCTACTGCCTTATAGGCAAACGTATAAAGTCGGCTACCAATTCCAGATTGGAAGGCTAAATACCCCATTAATACAAACATGGGAATCACGCTCAGTGAGTATGAGGCAAACGAGGTATAAATTTCAGAAGCCAACATCCGAAATGCGGCAGCAGGAGTCACCAAATAACTAAACCCGGCTAAACCGACGATCCCCATGGAGATGGCGATGGGCATCCTTAAGACCATTAATACTAAGAAGGCGATTAGACCGACAAATCCTATTGTGGTTGGACTCATCTTTGCACCCCCTTTTTCAGATTATCAATGATCGAGCCCAAAACTACGAGGCCGTAGGCCAAGAACCCAAAAGCAACTACATAAATAAACCAGTAAAAGGGCGTTTTAGTCGTCATGGAGACCTGTCCGCTAAGCTTCATATCGTTGGCGTAAAGAATAATTCTCCAAAAGGCAAGGCTCAAAAAAACCACAACCAGGCAATCGATCACGATCTTAAGTACAGCTTGCACCTTTATATTAAACTTTCTGACTAAAAATTCTAAAGTAATATGGCCGTCTTGTACTGCACAATAGGCTAGAGAAAGACCTATGGCCATCGCTGTCAGAAATTCTGCCCATTCAATTGTACCTGGTATCGGACTTCCAAACAGGCGTAAGATGACATTGCCAACGACCAAGACCATTAAAGCAACAACAAACCATCCGGCTATACGGTCAAGGATAGAACTTAACCTTCCTGCAAATTTGCTTACGATGCTCATTTTATCGCCTCCTTGTGTATTTAAGAAAGCTAAGCTTGCCGAGTCTTAGGGCAAGCTTACTTGCTTAGATGGAATTAATCGAGGGCCAAAGAACCTAAGGTTATATTAAACTCCTCAGAGACTTAAGGCCCTCGTTGTAGTACATTATTTTAATTTATTATTTTTACCAGTTACTTCTTTGACAGCACTTAAAATCTTTTCTCCATCTAAGCCTTTACTGTTTAAAAAGGTGACATAATCAGTTTGAAGCGGTTTAATTAGCTCTATCCATTTTGCGGTTTCTGCTTCAGAGAGGTTAATTATTTCGACCTTCTTTTTATCCTGGGTCCATTTTAAGCCAGCTTCATTAATTCTATCAAACACACTGGGGACATTTTCAACGTAAAACTTTTCGGTAGCGTCTGTAATTTGTTTCTGAACATCAGCAGGGATAGAATTCCACTTTGCCAGATTCATAGTACAGAAGAAGGCTTGATTGTAAAGGAATGGCGTCATGGTAATATAATTACCAGTGACTTCACCCAATCTAAAGCCCTGCATGGTTTCCAGTGGAGCAACTCCGCCTTTCATCATGCCTTTTTGCAGTGCCTCATACCATTCAGGCATGGGCATCGTGATCGGTGTAGCTCCTAATAACTTAATCGCATCCCCTCTCGGGCCTGCCGTTGCTCCAATCTCAAGGCCTTTTATATCTTTCAATTCCCGTAACGGTGTCTTAGACATCAAATTACCCGGGCCAGTGGCCCAACTAAAGAGATGATGCGTATCCTGCAACTCTTTTGGCTTCAGAGTTTTTATACCTTCCATAAGCGCAAGACTCGCTGTTTTGGAATTGTTATTACTAATACCTGGTAACAAGAAAGTTTCAACGACTGGAAAACGTCCTCTAGTATAGGCATAGGCAGATATTCCGATATCACCAACACCCTTTACAACACCCTCATAGGTTTCTGCGGATTTCAAAAGCGTTTCAGCAGGATAACTGGTTATTTTGACCTTACCATCCGTCGCCTTTTCCACTGCTTTTATCCAACCCTGAGCAATATCTTTTTCAGCAGTGTGGGTAGCAGGCCAAAAGTGGGCTAGCTTTAATTCTATCGGCTTCGGTGCTTCAGCAGGGGGACTAACAGTACTATTAGAACTTGTAGTACTTGTTCCACACCCTGCAACGCTTAACACTAAACTTATTGCTAATAAGCAAAGGCCTGATCTTAAATTAGAAGAAACAGTTCTTTTTTTAACGATCATACTACATCTCCCTTTTTTCTAGTTTGCGCTGATCAATTTCCGAAGGGCTCTCATTCAAAACGAGGTAAGGAGTTTTAAAGGCACTACCGCAAGAACATCTTCGCCTAGTTTATTACCGCGTTCCCAGTTCGGCAATGAATTAATGTAAAGCCATAAACGACCCAAATTAGAAGATCTCATTCCCCCCTTTGGCCAATTTTTACTGATTTAAGCCTTCTCTAGTTGATAATGCCCTAATTTCTAAATCACATTATATTCTGAATCTTCCGTAAATGTAGCACATTTAATAATCTTTCTCTATCTTAAAACAGTTCCAAATTTTCACGTAATTCAGTCCGAATTGACTAATCTAAACCAATGTAAAAAGAGGTTATAAACAACTTTTCACGAATAGTATTTTCAATATTTAAAATATACAGAATAGTATTAGGGGGTTAGCTATATGCGGGCTTCAGAATTGCGTATGGACGAACTGCTCCAATTCCATCCAGAACAAGGAAAAATCCTTTTAAAAGGCTCACGCGTAATAATCTTCGCTGCATCTGCCCTTGGAAAGCTGCGCAAAGATTTAATAGATACTTTGGGTATGGATAGAGCTAAGGGTTTTCTCATCCGATATGGGTGGTCTTGTGGTTTTCAAGCAGCTATTAATATCAAAGAGCAATTTCAATTAGACAATGAATCAGAATGGAATTATGCCGGTCCAACCATCCACGCTCTGGAAGGATTCGTCCACGTCAATACCGACATTATTGATATAAATCGACCAAAGGGTACCTGGTCACTTAAAGGGATCTGGACAAACTCCTTTGAGGCCGAACAACACATACTACATTATGGTTACCACAATGACCCGGTATGTTGGATGTTAGTAGGATACGCAGGCGGCTATCGTTCTGCCTGTCTAGGGAAAAAAGTCATTTATAAAGAGGTAAAATGTGTTGGCAAGGGCGATGAGCATTGTACTTTTATCGGTAAGACTATTGAAGAATGGGGCGAAGAAATAGTCCCAGAACTAGCCTATTATGAAGTTAGTAAAATCAGTGAAGAACTGGAAGCAGCTAATCGCAGGATCACAATTCAGAACGGTATTCTAGAACGAATTGTCGCCATTCATGAACAGCTCACTCAATGTATTTTGAAAGGTAAAGGTGTAGAAGCCATCGCTGCCAGTCTTGCAGAGTTTATGAAATGTACTGTCATTTTAGAAGATTGTCACCTTATCCCGCAATCCACTCGTTTTCCGGCACAATCTGTCACAAAAGATCTCCTGACCCCTTATCATTCGATTTGGACCAACCCTTCTTTCAAAAAAGCTTCCGCCTTTTACCTTCAGCAAAAGCGCCCGTTTCAAATAACAGGTCAGCATTCAGATATCCAAGTTTACCGTTTGGTATCACCAATCTTAGTAGGCAGCGAATTGTTAGGTTTTGTTTCTTTGCTTCGCACGGAACTACCCTTTTCGGAATTGGAGAGTGTCTCTTTAGAACACGCCGCCAGCATCTTTGTCCTTAAACTATTAGAGGAAAAGAAAATTACCGCGGTCGAAAGACGATTAATGGGTGATTTCATTGATGAATTACTAACGGGAAATTTCCCCGACCCCAATTCAATCATCAAACGGGCACTCGGACTGAATTATGATATTACTCTTCCTCATCGGATTCTGATCTTAGACATAGATAACCTTACCCAATTGGTAAATTCCTTTCCACAAAATGAAAAAAGGATCTTACAATTAAAAACAGACCTTCTTAACACCGTTCAATCCTGCCTGGAACACTTAGGCAAGGGTATGGTCGTAAACAAAGGCGATAATTTAATCATGTTAATCCAGCTAGATAAACCTGATAGCCCGGAAAAAGTCAGTAGGCAACTTGCTGAAAATCTTATAAAACAAATCTCTCGCCATTTTCCCAAAGTAACGCTGACTATAGGGATTGGGAGTAGCTGTAAAGAGTTATCTGATTTTCACCGTTCCTTTTTATCCGCTCAAAAGGCCATAGAAATTGGAAAAGCCCTGAAAAATCAAGGCCAAGTGATCTCTCTTGAACAATTTGGTACACATGCTCTGCTTTTCAGTGCCTTAAATCCGTCAGAATTATTACACTTTGCTACCAGCCAAATAGGATCACTAATAGAATACGATGAAACCTATCAAACCCAACTCATTCCCACGTTGCAAGAATTTCTAGGCCACCGTGGCAGCGTTGAGGAGACCTCTAGAGCCATGAATATGTCGTTAAGTGGACTAAAATATCGCTTACATCGTATTGAAGAGATTACCGGACAGGATCCAAGAGATTTCCAGTCTTGCCTTAACTTCCAATTATCCCTAAACATCCTCCAGCTAGCGGGACCGGACAAAATAAAGTCATAGCTTAAGTGTCCGGCCTCAAGTAATTTTACAGTTGGTTAATTTTAGGTAGTTTTTAGCATGTTTTCCTGTTAAACTAAACGGGGCAGCTGATCTTTAAGAGTGTTGAAAAGGTCATTGCCCAAGGACCTATGGGCATTGTATTTTAGGGCCCGAGTAAAGAAACTCAAGGGGGTAAACCAAGGTCTGATGAATCATCCCATTTTACTTAATGAAAACAGGAAATTCCTTCTGTCTGAGCTAGCTCCAACAGCCAATTACCATGGATGGTGTGACTTGGTAATCAAAAAAAAGTTCAAAAGCCGCAAAAACCAAGTGTATTTACTGGAGAAAAAGAATTATCCTGCCATGACAATTAATCAAATAGTTGTCAAAAAATATCCTTCTTGTGAGCGATTGGAGAAAGAAGTCTCTCTGCTTCGGATGCTTCATGCTAGCGGATTAACCGTCCCCGATATTATCCTTGTTCAGGAAAACATACTCTTCTTAGACTATATAAACGGGGTTCTCTTCTTAGATTATCTAGAAATTTGTGAGAAAAACTTTACTCCTGCCCAGGAGATGCTTAGTGTTATCGTCAAACTGAGCAACTGGCTAAATGACTTTTATAAATTAACCAAGCACCACTATGGGAAAGCATACTCATACGGGGATCTGAACGCCCGGAATTTTATTCTGACTGACGATGGAATCTGGGGAATAGATCTGGAAGATGCTTCCCCTCTGGAACCGCCCGAGTATGATCTGGCCGGATTATGCGCCAATCTGCTGACCTATGACCCGCCTTTTACCCCCTGGAAAATAGCTCTCTCCAGGATTCTTTATGACCAGTTTTCAGCTATAATCCCCCTTGACCGAGAACAGTTCCGGGAAATATGGGGACCTTTGCTGAACAGTCTTGCTGAGCGGAGGAAAGTACAGATACCCCAGGATTTCCGATTATAGTTTGATAGTCAATCTCCAGGGTTAACGGTTATCAATCTGAGCCCGTTGCAATGTACCGCTGAAATCAACATAGATTGATTTCCATTCCGTAAAGAAATCTATAGCCGCAGTTCCTACCTCCCGATGCCCATTCCCCGTTCCTCTGGTACCACCAAACGGCAAATGAACTTCTGCACCAATTGTACCGGCATTAACGTAGAGAATCCCTGTCGTAATATCGCGCATGGCAGTGTACACATTGTTGATATTTTGGGTATAGATTGAACCGGAAAGACCGAATTTCGTATTATTATTGACTTCGATCGCCTCTGCCAAACTCTCTATCGTAAGTACCGAGAGTACCGGTCCAAAAATCTCTTCCTGGGCTATCCGCATATCCGGCGTCACATCAGCAAAGAGTGTCGGCTTATAGAAGGATCCCTTCGCCAATTCACCTTCCGTGGCCTTTTCCCCTCCGATTAGGAGGCGGGCTCCTTCTGCCTTGCCAATCTCTACATATTGATGAATACTCTCCAGTTGCTTGCTGTTAATTACAGGACCCATATCAACCCTAGAATCCAAACCGTTTCCTAGTTTAAGGTCCTTAATCTTTTCCACCAGCTTGTTTAAAAGTTCTTCCTTGACATCTCTATGCACAATAACCCGGCTGCAGGCTGTACAACGCTGTCCTGTTGTCCCATAGGCACTCCAGATAATCCCGTCCACTGCCAACTCAAGGTCTGCATCATCCATAACGATAATTGCATTCTTGCCCCCCATTTCCAACGATATCCGTTTATTATAAAGTGCAGCTTTTGACGCCATCTTGGTCCCCGTCTCGGTAGACCCTGTAAAGGTAATCGCATCAATTCCAGGATTCTTAACCAAAGCATCTCCGACCAAATTCCCGGGCCCTAAAATAAGATTAACTACTCCGGCAGGCACCCCAGCTTCGATCATAACCTTGACAAGGGCTGTTGCTACAACTGCTCCGTCGGACGCTGGTTTAAAAATTACAGTATTGCCGGCTATCAAGGCTGGCATCATCTTCCAAGCTGGAATTGCTGTAGGAAAGTTCCAGGCTGTAATCGCTGCCACTACCCCGATGGGATCCCGTACTGTCATACAGGCTTTGTTCGTAAGTTCTGAAGGCATGGTCTGGCCAAATAGCCGTCGGCCTTCACCCGCAAAATAATAAGCTACATCAATGGCTTCCTGTACATCTCCTCTGGCCTCTGCCAGCACCTTACCCATTTCCCGCGTCAGCAATTGGGCTAGCTCCTCCTTATGTTTCTCTAGGGCTTGCCCGATTTTCATCAAAATCTCCCCCCGTACCGGTGCGGGAGTAAGCCTCCATGTTTTGTAAGCAGCTCTGGCGACAGTAACCGCCTTTTGAACATCCGTTTCATTGGAACGTGTTAGTAATCCTACGACCTCTCCAGTCGCAGGATTATAGCTTTCTGTTGTTTCCCCAGTGTTAGATTCAACCCATTCGCCACCAATAAAGTTTTTTAATAGTTCCATTTCCTTTTACCTCCTTTTATTTAGTACCTCTGTATTATTAGGACTCCATATTTTGGTCCTATAATATTTAATCCTTGGTAGGACCAATTTTTGCAAAGAATGTCTGTTAAAACAAAGGGCAATATAAGACCTTCGCTCCCATGACCACATGCTATTTTGGACGACAACACACAAATGATAGGTTGGTCCATCGCCTGTTACGACAATTATAACAAGACCGCAGCAGGTCTGCGACGAGTTCCTCTTCCACATCTTCCATAAATGCGGGGCAATTTTCCGCAGCCTTTGCTGCAACCTTCCAATCCTCTTGGCCTCCCAAGAACTCCCTTTCTCCCTTTGGGTTCAATTTCCACAAATTCAATCTCCCCCTCAGAATTTTCTCACCTGCTGTTTCGTACACGTTTGCCACCTTACCCCCTCAGATTCCGACGTTTCTATTGCAGTAACTGGCAAGACGCATTTCCCTTCCATTAAGATAGCTTTCAGAGTGTCTCCTAACTCAACTAAATCATCCTCCTTTAAAACCATTCCATCTAAACTTTTTACGGCATCGACGTTTGTCTGGGAGAGAATCTCACCAACTGAAATAATCTTGGCATCACTTTTGATTTTCAGTTTCCCCTTGAAACGTCCATCGGTACCACTCAATCTGAGCGCTACTCCAGCAAGTGCGCCAATCACACCCTGCCCTGTACCCCCGTGCTCAGAAAGATGTATCCCCATATGTTTAGCAAGGTCATAAGCATCCTGTTTTGTTAAAACAACTTCCTTAGCTTTACGACCAAACATGATGAGTTTTTCCCGTTGACTTAACTTTTCAGGAATAAGGACACAAAGACCTGGATCTGATCCTTCGGCACTTTCATGAACTAAAAAATCAGACGCGAATTGGATTAAGCGGTTAAGATAGTCCTCTTTAAGTTCTGCAACAAAACACATTGAGCTATTATGGGATGTATAGGGGATATCCTCATGAACCAACAACTGGTGGCGAGTTACTCCGAAGCTTTTTCCCCAACCCTGCTCCTCGATCACTTGAGCCAATATCGAGGCCAATTCTCCAGTCCCTCTACTTTCGAGGTTATCTGTATCATCTATGCATACCAAGACTTGCATACTATCGCCCCTTTCTAATTCCTGCGATTATTTCGGTATCCTCATCCCTTCTCCATTCAAGACTCGAGTAACGGTATCATCTGTCAGTGGATAGTTAAAGAATTCCTTATAAAATTCTTTAATTATCTTTTCCATTTCTAAATCTGGGAAAAGCTCTGGATAGAGCGTTTTAGCTGACCACAAAATCGCCAAGGGGGTTTCCAAAGAGCCTGGATGCCCCCACCGAGAAATCCCATTTGGCATTTGAAATACTTTATCGGACTTGACCGCTTGGATAGTTGCCCATTGCGAATTTCCCTTAATATAGTCTGCGACACCTGCTTCGTTGACCAGAATAACCTGAGGATCCCATAATAAAATCTGTTCAATAGTAGCGATGTACTTGCTGCCTTCAATTACTCTAAGATTTTCATTCACGGAAACATTGACTGCTCCAGCGATTTGAGTCCAGTCTGCCGGCAGTGTATTTACGACATCAGTTCGGGTTGCTTCATTAACCGAGTGGTATACTTTGACTCTATCTTCATACGAAATATCTTTGACCTTCGTTTGAACACGCTCGATACTGGCTTGGTAATAGGCATTGTAGCTTAGCGCCTTATCCTCTGCCCCCACGGCTTGACCAATCATACGAATTGCGTATTTCTGTTCCTCAATATTTCGATAATCAACCACAAGATAGGGGATCTTGGTCTTACGGAGTTTTTCGACTTCCCCTTCATTCTGAGCTGTGTCTACGCTGATAAACGCAATATCGGGCTTAGCATTTAATAGTTCTTCGATATTTATCGCTCCAGAGGAAGAGGGTATCAGCGCATTCTTAATAGTTGGGGCTATCTCATTCAACAAAATATCTCGACTTAATCCACTGTTTACAGCTACAATCGTTGAACTTTTCCCCAACATCGTCACTGCATGCCCTGAAAATGCGTACAAACAAGCGACCCTTTCCACTTTAGCTGGTATGACAACCTGCCGACCGATGGAATCTGTAACCGTTATGGTATCCAGCAGATCCATAGGTTGTTCTGATGTTTCAGCGAGTGGCTTCATTCGCTCTGATACTAGAAATAAAGTAATTGCAGCAACCATGAGAAGACAGAGACCCACCCAGTACCTCCTCTTTTTATCCATACAAAACAACCTTTCCAAAAATAGATCCTTCTAGAGCAACGTGTTCAGCGGAATAATTTGTTTTAACTTTTTGTCACCAACCTCGCAGGAAATGACTTTAGCCTTGATGTTATAGATGGATTTAATGTTTTCTTCCGATAAAATATCTGTAGGAGACCCTACAGCCGTTAAGGTTTTTTTATTCATCAACGCGACAGTCGTCGCGATATTATTGCTTTCAAAATAAAAGGCATGGTTCGGAAAATGTGTCGCCATGATAATTGATAATCCTGTCTCACGAACTAATTGAACCATCGTTTCCATAATCAAAAGTTCGTGCTTAAAATCTAGGTGTGCTGTTGGCTCATCCATCACGATAACCGAGGTCTTCTGGGCCAATGCTCTAGCAAGCATGACTAACTGCCCTTCACCCCCACTTAATTGTGTATAGGGTCTCTCTTTAAGTGTATTGAGGCCCAGTAAATCGAGGGCAGCTTCAGCAATATGCCTGTCTTCGAAAGATGGAGACGAAAACATCCCGGTATACGGGGTCCTTCCCATAAGCACTATGTCCATCACCGAATAAGGAAAACTTTTTTCATGATCTTGAGGAACATAGGCTATATGCTTGGCAATCTCGCTAGGACGAAGCGCACTAATATCTTTTCCCCTTAAAAAAATCGATCCTTCCCGTGCTTTTAACGCTCCCAGAAGACAATCTAACAAGGTCGTCTTGCCACACCCATTGGGGCCGATAAGGCAAAGAATTTCACCTGGATTAACTCGAAAGCCAACATTATGAAAAAGATCCTGGCTATCATACCCGAAGGAAACGTTTCTTACCTCGAGCAAAGACATTTGCCTCACCACCCCTTTCCTTTAGTTATTTTTAATAAATAAACAAAGAAAGGAGCACCAATCAAGGCCGTTAAAATACTCAATGGTATTTCCGAACCGGTTATCATTCTTCCGGTTAAATCAATTAAAATTAAGAAACTCGCCCCGAGTGAGAAACTTGCAGGAATCAATAACCGGTTGTCATTACCAACGATCATCCGTCCAATATGAGGGATGATTAGACCAACCCAGCCGATTGTTCCACTCACAGCTACAGCTCCAGCAGTGGCTAGGGTAGCAAATATTACGAGCAACCCTTTATTCAGAGTTGTATTAATCCCCAAAGAACGGGCTTGCCGGTCTCCCATTGAAAGAACATTAATACGCCACCGGAGAGCCCATATACCACCCATCCCTATAACCATAGGAATACCCGCAATCCAAAGATCCTGAAGGCTAGCGGAGGCTAAGCTTCCCATCAACCAAAATACTATCGCTGGGAGCTTATCACTAGGATCAGCGACATATTTGATAAACGAGATTAAGGCCGCAAAGGCCGATGAAACAATGGTGCCCCCTAAAACCAACATAATGGTCGGTGCAGTATTATAGACTTTTCCAATTAAATAACTTATGATGACGGCCAACAGAGCAAAGCCAAAGGCAAACAAATAAATCGTAGTTTGCGTGTTAAAGATCAGAATTGCCAGAGCAGCCCCAAATCCGGCACCCGAACTAACCCCCAAAATTCCTGAACTCACCAAGGGATTTCGAAACAGTCCCTGAAAGGCTGCTCCGCTCATAGCCAATGATCCACCAACTAAAGCCCCCAAAATGGCTCTTGGCATGCGAATCTCCCAGACCACCGTCTGATAAATGTCCGACAAGTTATAAGTTGTAAAGGTCAACTTCGACCAGAACATGTCTATTATGGAGACTATCGATATGGGATATCTGCCTATAAAAAGAGAAAGAAATACGAAGCCGATTGGACAAAGAATAAGTCCTACGTTAATGATCTTTCTCTTCATGCGCGAAACTCCTGTTACTTATTTTTCTTATACAAAGCCAAACCGATGCCGAGCACGATAACCGCCCCGATGCCAAGAATTATTGAACTGGTAGGAAATCCATCCTTTGTCGTCTCCACTGGGGAAGGATTCGAACCCGCTGTAATAAAGTTAAGAGACTTTTCTTTTCCTAAAGGAACTCCGCTCTTCGATTGAATCTCGGGAGCAATTGTCACTTTATACGATGTCCCGGGTTGTAACTCCTGCAATGGTTTTAGTAACACCACATTGTTCTTGTCAGGTTCCATCTGATCATCCGACATGATGACTTCAATAGGTATCACAAGGCCATCTGCAGAACTCAGCGTGAAAGCTTTTATATTCATATCCTTTACGGTACTATTGACGACATTTTTACTAAACATTAACTTAATTTCTACCGGCAGTTTTACATCTTTTTGGCCGTCGATAGGATCGGAAGAATCTAAAGTCAAAGCATTTTGTTGCCCTCCTCCACTTCCATTACCACCTTCAGCAAAGACGGATGAAGCTCCCACTAAGCAGAGAAATACGGTTAGAAATACAGTTAGAATTGTAAGCTTATATACCTTTAAAATAAGATCAACCCCTCTTTAAACTATTTCAAAGCAATTCCTGGTTGAAGTTAACTATACTATTAATACATAAATGCTTGACGCCGCTTCACCTCTAAACAAGAAGAAGAGTGCGCAACAACTGACGTAGTGGCTATTTTGCACTCTTAACTTGTTTTTTGGGATCTATGTTCATCTTTTCTTAAGCCAGTCCACTATTGAGCGACAGTAATTTTAGCCAGAGTCTTAACCCACATATTGCCCGGTGAGTCTTTGAGTACCGCCTCAAGTGGGCCATCCTTATCCAGTGGCTTGCCATCGAGCTTGTAGCCTACAATGGTTCCCTCAGCTTTGACCATGTCTGGAGTATATTCCTTGGCATAACCATCGGCAGCCGTTGCGGTAACCGATTTATACTCTTTTATACCCGCTGCATCCAGAACTTTCGCAAGTGGAAATCCCACCCACTCCTGTTCTTGAGTTGAGCCATCCTTTTTTTTCAGGGTTGCTTTAATTGTCACCGTATCGATCTTAGCCAATTCTTTTTCCGTCAGGGTAACGGTAGAAGATCCGTTGATGACTTGCAGTTGGCAAGCGGGAATATCAGCATTAACGGTCGCGGTGGGCGTTTCTTTAGGAGTACTTCCGGAGCTCTGTGAGGAACAGCCTGTTGTGGCAAATACCAAGGCTAGTGCCAGAGTACCAATAAGGACCTTATAACATAAGTTTTTTAGCATGATTTTACCTCCCAATAATATCTTGTGTTTTATCAAATATAGATTGGATTTTTATCTAAATTGAGTTTTAAACTCAATGAAAACCAAGTTCCCTAAATAAAAAAAACTAGAATCAAGACGAGAAATCCCACGAAAGAGATCATGATATCTACCTTTGTCAAGGGCAGCGGATTCATAAAAGTACGCTTGCTGTAGAGACCAAATGCCCTACCATCCATGGACATACTGAGAGTATCCACTCGATTAATCGTCGTCGACAACAAGGGGACTAGCAGGTACCGCAACATGTTCATCAGCCGGGCAAACGAGAAGCCTTGATGCCGAATACCCTTGAGGCGTATGGCCAGGCGGACCTGGTTAAAATCGTCCTGATAACCGGGAATAAAGCGCAGAGCGGTGATTAACATATATCCCCATCGATAGGGGAGCCCGGCTTGAATTAAGCTCTGGACCAGCCGAATAGGATCTGTCGTAGCTACGAAAAGAAAGCTTACACCGATGAGGCTCAGGAATCGAAACGCTATGGTTAGGCCCTGCAGCAGCCCTCCTGACCAGATTGTTAGTGCCCAAGGCCCAAGCTGGATCTGCCAAAGTGGTAACCCCTGCTGACGAGCAAGCATCTGCACCAGGACAATAAACGAGGTGTAAAATAAAACAAACCGCAATTTTCGCACCCAATAGCGCCAGCCTAACCCGGAAGAAACATAAGCAGCAACCAGCAAACTCAGGAGCAATACCCCTCGTTGAAGTTCTGTAAACGCTAGAACAGCACTAGTGAAGCCCAGCAGTAGTCCAAGCTTTACCATGGGATGGAGACGGTGAAGCCAGGAGGTGCCTGGCACAAACTTAAGTCCTGCCAGCTGATCAAAATCCAGTGCTCGACTTAGAATCAGATTGAATCCCTTCATTTTTTCTCCCATCGGTCACCTTCCCTTAAGGGCAAATAAGCGTCCTTCCCTCTCTCCTTTAACCACTGAAACACTTTATCTGGCCGGTCTTCATATCCGACCTGCCCACCCTCTAAAAAAAGCAATCGATGACAATAGCTAGCCACGACCTCAGGATGATGACAAACCATCAGAACAGACCCTCCTCCTTCGCAATGCCTGTACAGGTGCTGCATTAGAAGATCCAGATGCCCGGCATCCTGGCCGGCTAACGGTTCATCTAAAAGTAGCAGGTCAGGTTCATAAACCAAAGCGGAGACTGCACAAAGCCGTTTCTTTTCGCCCATACTTAACAAAAATGGCGAACTGTTGCGGTAGTTTAGAAGAGAAAACTCCTCGAGTAAGTTTTTTGCCTCGACTGTAAATTTACGAGTTGGTTTGAGCATTTCCGCCGCTAACAGGGTTTCCTGCCAGACCGAACGTTCAAGGATCTGATGCCCCGGGTTCTGAAGGATCATTCCGATCTCTTTGACGCGCTCCTGTATATCCAAGTGAGAAATGTCCCGGCCTCGGTAGCTTACTCTCCCTTTCTCCAGCTGATGATGACCCAACAGAGCAAGCAACAGAGACGTCTTCCCACACCCGTTTGCTCCCATAACCGCCATAATCTCTCCTGGCTTCAGCCGGAAGGAGACATTCTGTAACACTGGAATTCCTGCTCGCCTGACGACCACCCCCTCAACTTCTAACAACGGTTCTCTGGGATTATCAACTGCCAGATCCATTCTCAGCTTCAGGGATTTTCTTAAGGTCTTGTCCAGCTTCTTCCGGTAGAGCGGAAAAACTGTTGACGGAGACTCATCTGAAGCAAGTCGACCTTCTTCCAAAACCACCATTCTATCGGCCAGTTTATAAAAAGGCTCTATGCGGTGCTCAATTACAATCACTGTATATCCATACTGGTTTTTAAGAGTTTCCAAGTGTGCTACCATACTCATAATGCCTTCAGGGTCCAGGTGGGCTGTGGGCTCATCCAGCACGAGCACCTTCGGTTCCATAGCTAGAATGGAGGCCAAGGCCAGTCGTTGTTTTTCCCCGCCTGAAAGATTTGTAACTTCCCTTTCTGCTAGATGGGAGATGCCCAGCATAGCCAGAACACGCTTGATCTTTAGTTTGATATCTTTAGAAGGGATCTGTAAGTTTTCCAGCCCGAAGGCCACTTCCTGGGAAACGGTAAAGCTGCATATCTGGGCATCAGGATCCTGCTGAACCAAACCCACGATCCCCGCCAATTTTTCAGGGGGTGTGTGACGAGATTAAGGCCGTCAAGCCAAACATCCCCTCCCATGATTCCCGACCAACCGTGGGGAATAAAGCCGCATAGAGCATGCGCCAAGGTCGATTTCCCACAACCACTGAGTCCTGTAATCAGGCTAAAGGAGCCCTTCTGGAAGGATAGGTTTAGGTTTCGTAGGGCGGGGTTGCTTTTTCCCGCATACGTAACGCTTAAATTCCGCAGTTCGATAATATCCTTCATCATCGAACTACAAAACGGCTTACTTTGCGTACCCAGTAGCCCCCTTCATAATTGGCAGCCACCAAGCGAAGGGTAGTCTCATTACCCAGTTCTTCCACGATCAGCATCCGGTCATCTTGCAACACTTTTTCCAGTTCAAAGGTCACCTCATAGCCATCCGTTGCCACAACCTTAAACTCTTTGGTTCCAGGCATTGGCCGAGCTTCTTCAAGGAAAACCCTCACAGGAACCCCAATGTATTCCTGTTCAGGTATCGTGGTTACTTTGCCTATTAGCTCTGAGCGGATGGCAACCATCTGGTCTGCATACCCCTTCAAGCTCACTTCCATTGGTTGTTCCACTCGACCCTCCACCTTAAGGGTGATCCCTTGCCAAGGTAGTTCATAAATATTTTTGAAATAATAGCCAACACCCGCTACAAATGCCAAGAAGAAAACAACCGTTAGAACCAAAGATGCCCGAGAGAAAATACTTTTCTTCCGGCGAGGACTGCTTTCCTGATGCTCGGAATAGCGACCAGGGCGCATAGAACTTAATAAGCTCAAAGATTGATGGGTCAGGTAACCACCGAAAATCACCCCAGAAATCAGCGCTGCGCTACAGATTATCCCTATATAAACCGGGGATGCACCGGAAAAATAGAGGAGCTGGAAGACTAAGACATTCGATACCGCTCCCAATCCCCCCGCGATAGCCAAGGTTAGGAGAGGATACTCCCTGTTCTTTTTGATTTTTATAAAGAGAACAAGATCAATGACGAACCCCTGGATCAGGCCTACTACAATGATCGCTATTCCGTGAGTGCTGCCCGTGAAAAATTCAACCAATCCTTTTAACAATCCCGCCGCCGTAGCAGCCCCAGGTTTACCAGTCAAACAAGCGACCATCAGCAACCAGTAGATGTGAAGCCCCGAGATAAACTGTCCCGCCCCAAAAGGCACTCCTACCAGCCTGTTTAACAAGTTGCCGATATATCCAATGTAGGTGCTCAGAACCCCTCCCAGCCCACTAATCACAGCAATCATAAGGAGATTCCGGCTCTTACTTCCATAAGTAGACTGTAATGCAGGTTCCATTATTTAACCTCCAGTTTCACAACAAACCGTACCCAACGGGCACCAGCCGACTTATACCGGTGCCATCCCTCGCCCAGGACTGAGGTATTCTCGCAATCCTTATTATCATAGAGGCCATCTGCCGTAAGAAAGGCTATCCGGTAACCATCCTTCCATTCTGGCAGTCCTTGACCGTTAAAACTGACAGCCAGGATCATGTCTCCCTGCTGCTTCTGCCAACCAGCTTTTTCAGGATAGACGTTGGTATACTCAAATTCCTGTTGATACCCATCAACACTATGTACCACCAGTTTATTGTGTTCCGTCATTCCTCCCACTTTTTCTAAGAGTTTGCCTATGGGAATCCCCGAATAAGTCCCCTGTCCATTGATATTTCCGTACTGATTCTGGAAGGAACCTGGCCCTTCCTGCTTATAAAGGGTATCGAGTTCCTTGATCTGCTGGTCGTCTAAGATGAACGATCCTCCAAGTCCCGAAAGAGTAAGACTATCCCGGCGGGGAGGAGGCTGGAACTGGTTCACCTTAATATCCAGTGGTATGTTCCCTCCAAGGTCACGAATCAGCAACCAGTGATGGTAGCCACCCTTGTCAGCTTCAGCATACAGACTTGCACCACCGCCCCCGCTGGTCACGTACTGCACACCGTCCTTCTGATACTGGTCGTACAGATGAATATGTCCATTGAAAACCGTTCGAATGTTCTTATTCAGTTCGTGAACCTGGGTAAGAAATGTCGCGACGGCAACCTTGTCCGTCATGGCATGGTCATCTGTCCCACCCCGAGGATCAACCACCGGCATATGCATGAACACCAGCGTTTTCCGGCCCTTACCCGCTGCATCCCCCAGAAAGGAAAGCTGTTCCCTCGACAAACTACCGGATGAATTATCCAGAAACACCAGACTGTTCACGCCCCAGTCAAAGGTATAATACGCTGGGGCCAGCAATTTTTCATAATGTGCACTTTGGCTACTTTTTACGTCATGATTTCCCGGTACAGAATAAAGCGGACAGAATAGTTCCTGTGAGGTCTGTAAAAAATCCACCATCTCTTCTTCCTGTCCGCTTGGGGTAAGATCTCCAACATGAACTACAAAATCAGGTTTAGCCAGGTTGATTTGTTTAATAGCCGTCTGAAAAGCTTCGTTGTTACCCTGAGTATCCCCGATAACAGCAAAAGAACCGCCTGCTCCCCAGTCCGCTGGTGGTTCAAGCAGCAATTTCCCTCTTACTCCCTTGGGAATAGCCGCAGCGATTATAGTTAAACGAGGCTTTTGTAGGTCAATACCCGCTGAGGCTGGATCAGTAAGCCCCTGCTCTCCTTCAAAGACGTACTTCAGCTTGTCAACTGGAACGTTGGTGATCTCAAGTAAACATTTTTCTCCATATATAAGTTCTAGCTCGACTACAGGCTTCCAGGCGCGATAGGTATAAACGAGAGTTCCGTCGGATTTTTGCGATACGGCTTGAAGGAGAGCTCCCTGAACATGGGGAGCATGGTCAGGAGAGATCACCGTCTGCTGAGGATCAATTGTTACCGGTTGAGAACATCCTGCCAGAAACAGGCAAAGACTCAAGAAACCAACGATCAGTCTCGGCCACGGGAAACGTTTGGAAACTAATGCTCTGATCATGATGCTAAACCTCTTTTTCTGGCGTTACTGTTTTGGCAGGTTTAATAATTGAACTTCAATGATCTGGCCTAAGAGCACCGGTTTCTCTTTGTTTTCGATATTCACCAACTCAAGGGGGCCTTCATCTCCACCTAACAGACTGTTGTTTTTCTTATAGGCAAGGATAATTTCATCATTGTAAGAGATATCAGTTGACTTGATGTCCAGCGTCTTACCGTCTTTTGTTAGTAACCGGACTGTGTAGTTGGAACGAACAATATTCCGGTTGACTAAGTGATGCCCATCAACCTTCTCCCCTCCATCGACCTCAGCCACCATCAGCCAAAGGCCAGAACCTTCATAAATATCCTTGCCTCCCTTGGCATTCGTAATCTCAATCTTTTGTCCCGGATGCGGCGTTTCATGACAGGTAGCGCAGCTTTCATATGTAGCGCGATCGACAGTCACATTTTCATACCCACTGAGCTTGATGGTCCAATCGGCCACTCCTGGTTTGAGGATTATGGTATCAATCAATTTAACCCACAGATGTCCATCAGTGATGGCGGCATCCTTACTCACATACACCAGACGGGGCAACCCTTCCCCCACCTCTTTTTCAGAACTTTCTAGAGCGACTAAAACATCCATCTGACTCGCTGCTGCAGCCTCTCCATCTTGCTTATAAGTCATTACATTGCCGGTAATTTGCTGATTATCCAAAGTCATCTTATACCCGTCAGAGGCAATAAACTCAAGGCCATCCGTTGCGCTGAGCTCGATTCCGGCGGCTTTAAGTACATCAGCGAGTTTAGGCCCACTTAGTTCTGCCGGTCCCACTAAGCTTCCTGTAGACTTTTTGAAGATCCCGATTCCCTTAGCCTGGGTCAAGCTTGCCAGATCAACTGTCTTAGTG
>NZ_JUEE01000135.1:0-45659 GCF_000802135.1 Desulfosporosinus sp. BICA1-9 | reverse complement strand
AGTTCGGTCGTTGTAGTAGAAAACGTTTTAACTACTTTCTTAGGCTTTTGATCAAGAGAACCAGTGAGTATACAAGCTACAACTGTTTCCTGGTGAACATCCAAGCCAGCACATGATTCCAAAATAGCGTCCATTTGAAACCTCCTTTAATTAATTGGCGGGAGATTCAGTAACCTGAAACTAAAAGAAATTTCTTACACGTGCTCAAGGCACACTAATTTGTACTCAAAGGTTACTGAAACCAGTTTCTTTAACGGGGGAAATTCCACCAATAAACTTGCGGATATTTAACTCCCGCCAATAAGAGTATTCCAAATGGAAGACTATGGAATTCGCATGACTGGAAAACATTTTCATTCTAATTTGTGAACGCCGGGGTTCATGATTGTTTCTTTATGCGAGGTACGAGTGCAAAATTCAAGATGCGAGAAAGAGATGTTTTAGGGAGCGTGATTCTTAGTATCGAGCCCCCGTTGCAAAGTTCGAACCTCGAACATCGAGCCTCGAACTTCGATTTAGGGGTTTATTCTTAATTTAGTTTTATTTATGCAAATTGCAGGAAATAATAACAATATGTCGAAGAGGAAACAAGTTGAGAAGGATTGAAAATTTAAGGAGGTTCCATTGTGAAACAGGAAATACTCGAAAAGTCACTCTCAGTCGGTGGGAGAACGATGACTTTCCAAACTGGTAAGCTTGGTAAACAAGCGGGAGGCACTATTTTTCTCCGTTACGGGGATACTGTGGTGACTGCATTCGCAACCTGCAGTGCTGTAGCCCGGGAGGGAATTGATTTCTTCCCCTTGACCGTTGAGTTTGAAGAAAGAATGTACGCTGCCGGTAAAATCCCAGGGGGATTTATTAAACGTGAAGGAAGAGCCAGCGAGAAAGCTACCCTGTCGGCTCGTTTAATTGACCGTCCAATTCGTCCGCTATTCCCGGAAGGATTTCGAAATGAAGTTCAAGTGGTTGCCACGGTTATGTCCGTCGATCAAGATAGTGCGACAGATATTACGGCCATTAATGCAGCTTCAGCAGCCCTGACGATTTCAAATATACCCTTCGAAGGTCCTATTGCGGCAGTGACCGTTGGACTGATAGAAGATGAATACATTATTAATCCGACCATCGAACAAGCAGGAAAAAGTCAGATGCTTCTTACTGTGGCTGGAACAGAAGAAGCGGTTATGATGGTGGAAGCTAGTGCTCACGAAGTACCAGAGGATCAAATCTTGGAAGCGATTATGTTTGGACATGCCGAAATTAAAAAGATTACCCAATTTATTGCGGACTATCGTGAGGAAGCTTTGGCCCTCGGGTTAGCCAAAGAAAAACTTGAAGTAATATTTGTAAAAACCCCAGCTAACATTGTCGAAGCGGTAAATACCTATGCCTACGACAAGTTAGATCAGGCTATCCGTGTTGAGGAGAAGAAAGCACGGGAAAGTGCAATCAACGAAGTTAAAGCTGAAACCTTGAGCTACTTCGAAGCAGAGTTTCCAGATGACACGAAAGTGATCAAGAATGTGCTTGAGGACATTGTCCATCAGATTGTTCGTAAATTGATCACGAATGAGCAAATTAGACCGGATGGTCGGGCAGTCGATGAAGTTCGTCCGATCAGTATTGAAGTAGGAATTCTACCCCGTACCCATGGGACAGGCCTTTTTACGCGTGGTCAAACTCAGGTGTTGACAGTGGCGACTCTAGGGGCTGCAAGAGATGAACAGATTCTAGATGGTTTAGGTCTTGAAAGATCTAAACGCTATATTCATCACTATAATTTCCCGCCCTATAGTGTTGGAGAAACCCGACCGATGCGGGGACCAGGGCGCAGAGAAATTGGTCATGGTGCTCTTGCAGAAAGAGCGTTGATCCCAGTTCTTCCCGATGAAAATGAATTTCCATATACCATTCGTCTCGTTTCTGAGGTGTTGGAATCTAATGGTTCTAGTTCGATGGCCTCTGTTTGTGGAAGTACTCTTTCCCTAATGGATGCCGGTGTTCCCATTTCAGCTCCAGTTGCAGGCATTGCCATGGGACTCGTTAAGGAAGGGGATAATTTAGCGATCCTGACCGATATCCAAGGTTTAGAAGATCACTTTGGAGATATGGATTTTAAGGTGGCTGGAACCACTAAAGGGATAACCGCCTTGCAAATGGATATTAAAATAATGGGTGTGTCCCGAGAAGTTTTATTGAAAGCCTTGACCCAGGCTAAAGCTGCCCGTCTTTTGATTCTCGATAAAATGGTGGCAATTTTGGCTAAACCTCGCCCACAACTATCAATCTATGCACCGAGAATAATCACTGCCTCGATTCATCCCGATAAGATCCGCGATGTTATTGGACCTGGTGGAAAAACGATTAAGAAGATTGTGGAGGAAACCGGTGTTAAAATTGACATCGAAGATGATGGCCGCGTCTTTATTTCTTCGGTTGGTGGCGAAGGTGGGGAGAAAGCCTTAAAGATTATCCAGGCTTTAACTCAAGAAGTGGAAGTCGGTAAAATTTACCAAGGAAAAGTCACTCGGGTTATGGACTTCGGGGCTTTTGTAGAAGTCATTCCTGGAGTCATGGGACTGTCAGGCAAGGAAGGCCTAGTTCACATCTCTCAATTAGCTCATGAACGCGTGGAAAAAGTGGAGGACATTGTTAAAGTCGGGGATGAGATCATGGTCAAAGCGACTGCCATTGACAAACAAGGTCGCTTAAATCTTTCGCGTAAGGAAGCTATGCCAAACGTTCGTAAGGAAAACCCGACTATTCCTAAATCCTAATATAATAATTGATGACCAGTCTGTGAGTTCCCCTATCCGCATAAATGTTAAGGAAGGGGGGACGCATATGTTCATTAACTTAAAAATCTCGCGACGAATCCTCTCGTTAGTCGGGATTTTCTTTCTGTTGGTTGTGGGTATCACAGAGCGTTGGTTTATAGGGTCGAATGCTTCAGTTACAAAGCCTATAGAGCAAGTTAATACGGATCAATTGATCATGGCTTTAACGATTAACGTGGATTGGGGCGAGGAATATATCCCAGCTATCCTGGACGAGTTGGATAAGGGTAAAGCCCGTGTAACCTTCTTTGTCACTGGTCGCTGGGCTAAAAAGAACCCAGAGACATTAAAAATGATCTCCAATCGCGGCCACCAAATTGAAAACCATGGCTATTCTCATCCTCATCCAGATCGGCTTTCCGTCAGCGCAAACCAAGAAGAAATCAAAAAAACGGAAACTATTATAGAAGAAATTATCGGACAAAAAACACATTTATATGCACCTCCTTACGGTGAAAAAGGTGCTTCGGGACTAAGAGCTGCCAAAGAATTAGGCTATCAGACGATTCTCTGGACATTAGATACAGTGGATTGGCGTACAGACAGTACGCCGGAAATTATTGCCAAGCGGATTATTAATCCTGCAATCCGGTTTGGAATCAAACCCAACAAGTCTGGTGCCATTGTTTTAATGCATCCCAAAGCGAATACTGTCAAAGCTTTACCTGTTATTCTCCATCAATTAGCCTTGCAAGGATATAGTTTCCAATCTCTTGACGAACTAATAACATATCACCAGAGCGGAGATACTACCTCATGACAAATTAAAAAGTCGAGGTGGTTAAATGATCAGGCTAAAGTGGACGCGTGCTTGGTGCTGCGTAGTTCTTTGTACGATAGTTATTAGTTTAATGTCGGTGAACCCAGTCTATAGTGCCCCAGCCCAAAAATCTGTGCAAAAACCTGCTGCGGATACAGTCGGAGTTGCTAGGATAACAGCGGATGCAGCTGTTCTAATGGATGTCGTTACAGGGGATGTTCTTTTTAGTAAGCAAGCCCATAAACAGCGTCCTCCTGCAAGTACAACTAAGATTATGACGGCAATTTTAGGGTTAGAGTTAGGGCGGCCAGACGAAATTGTGACCGTTAGTCCGAAAGCGGCGGTTGTTGGAGAATCATCCTTGTATCTCGATCCAGGAGAAAAGATCAATCTTTATGAACTTATTACCGGGGCACTGGTTCGTTCAGGAAATGATGCATGTGTTGCAATTTCCGAGCATATCGCTGGAAGTGAAGAGCAGTTTCTCAAGTGGATGAATAGGAAAGCCTTGGCTCTAGGAGCACAGAATACACACTTCGTAAATACCAATGGCTTGCCTCGGAAGGAACATTATTCTACGGCTTATGATCTGGCCTTGATGGCACGCTATGGGTTGCAAATTCCTCAGTTTGTTTCCATTACCCGTCTTAAAGAAACTGAGATTCATTTTATTGAGCCTGACGTGATGATGGATCTGCGCAATACGAATAAATTGCTCTGGAACTACCCTTATGCTGATGGTGTTAAAACTGGCACAACGACTGCAGCAGGAAAATGCCTGGTTGCCTCCGCTACAAAAGAGGGGCGTCAACTCTTAGTCGTTGTTCTGAATGCACCAGATCGGTTTGGAGATGCTAAGAAACTTTTAGAGTGGGGTTTTCAGAACACTGAAACTGTTCATCTGGCTAATGCAGGACAGATTATGAGCGAATTTCCCAGTGTCATCGAACCCGTATCAGTCTTTATTAAGGATCCAATCGATGTCAGCCTATCTAAAGTTGAACGTAAGAACCTACAAACCCGTGTTGTGTGGGAAAAAACGACCAATCTTCCAGTTCGAGCAGGAGAACGTCTTGGACGTTTAGAGATATGGCTTAGAGAACAAAAATTAAACAGTATGCCATTGCTCAGTGAAAATGAAGTAGCTGAAGAACGGTCTTTAATTCGATTATTTCCTTACAGTCAAGGGAATAAGAGGGAGTGAATTAGTTGTATCAAAAAACACTGTTACCTAATGGAGTTAGGATCATTACCGAAGAAATTGAACATGTGCGTTCCGCCGCCTTTGGGATATGGGTGGGAGCTGGTTCTCGGGATGAACTTGAAGGATATGAAGGAATCTCACACTTTATTGAACATATGTTTTTCAAAGGCACTGAAAATCGAAGTGCTCGCGCCTTAGCGGAATCCCTCGAGGCCGTTGGTGGTCAATTAAACGCTTTTACGACGAAAGAATATACTTGTTACTACGCAAAAGTTCTGGACGAGGACCTTGATCTAGCCATTAATGTTTTAAGCGACATGTTCTTTTGCTCGCTCTTTGATGAAAAGGAAATCGAAAAAGAGAAGAACGTAGTAATAGAAGAAATAAAGATGTATGAGGATTCCCCGGATGAACTAATTCATGATATCTTTTCAGAACATGTTTGGAATGATCATCCGTTAGGAAAACCAATCTTAGGGACAGTGGAGAGCATTGGGTCTTTGAGTCGAGAAAAAATCATGCATTTCCTTTCAGAACACTATGCCCCCGAAAATGTCGTGATCGCTGTGGCGGGAAAAATTAAGCATGATGAAGTCGTGAAGAAACTATCCCCTCAATTCGGAACATTTGAGAGAGGTGGACGTCGGGTAATTGAAGGAACTCCCTCAGGTCTGAAAGTGGAACATTATCAACAGAAAGAAACAGAACAGATGCATATTATCTTGGGAGTACCAGGTCTCAGCCAAGATGATGAGGATATCTATGCCATGCATATTTTTAACAATATTTTAGGTGGAGGGCTCAGCTCCCGCCTATTTCAAGAGATTCGTGAACAGCGTGGATTAGCCTATTCCGTATATTCGTATCATTCTACGTATGTTGATACGGGGTTATTCGCAGTTTATGCGGGTACGAGTCCCAAGAATACTAAAGAAGTCATCGAGTGTATTCTGGAAGAACTAATGAATATAAAACAAAAAGGGATTAGTGCAGAGGAATTAGTCAGGACAAAAGCGCAAATTAAAGGCGGCCTATATCTTGGTCTAGAAGCAGTAAGCAGTCGGATGAGTCGACTGGGCAAGACAGAACTTACCTATAACCGCGTACTTTCCCCGGAGGAAGTCGTGGAAAAACTCAGTCGGGTAACCTTGGAAGATGTTTTGCGCGTCGTAGGGCGCCTCTGGCAAAAAGATAAAATTAGTGTCATGACACTAGGTCCAGCGGGGCATGAAGTGGTACTTTCCGATTTATTAGAGAAAATTGGCTGGGAGTAAAATCGTGGTTCGAAGTTCGTGATTCGAATAGCGAACATCGAACTTCGCTTATGTCAAGGAGGATTATTTAATGACAGACTCTATCACGGTCAAGGTAAAAAGAATGGCTAATAATTCCTTGGCCCTTCCGACATACGCGACGGCTGCCTCCGCAGGTGTGGATCTTAGCGCGGATCTCAGAGAACCCATTACTGTGAGCCCAGGAGAAAATGTTAAAATTCCAACAGGACTGGCTATTGAGCTCCCAAGTCAGTCTGTTGTAGCACTGGTCTTTGCGCGGAGTGGTTTAGCAAGTCGACACGGCATAGGTTTAACAAACGGTGTGGGTGTGATCGATTCGGATTATCGTGGAGAAATTCAGGTCTTGATTCAAAACTTGGGAACCCAACCTGTGACTATTAAGCCCGGGGATAGGATAGCCCAAATGCTATTTATGCCGATTTTCCACGCTAACTTTGAAGACGTTGCTGAACTTCAGGAAACACCCCGAGGGGCGGGTGGGTTTGGCTCGACGGGAATATAATGATATCTTGAGGTATAGGAAAACTTACTTGAGGGGGAGTTTTAACTTCATTTTTTAGAATTTCGTGTTCTACGCAAGTTTGTCAGTTCATACAATCCCCTGAGGGGGAGTGAAGATGCAAGCCCTTGGGGTTATGCTTTTGATCATTGGAATTGTCCTTTCGGTAAGGGAACGAAAGTATAGGATGATGTGGCGATCATCTCAGACTACACCAAATCAACTGGCAACTGTCTTAAGCCAATTAGTTGGCACGGCAGGTGGAATTTACCTATCACTAGAACTTTTATTCTCTTTCTTGAAAATACCGGAAGATTGGTGGAGTAAATCCGAATTTTTCGTTGAGCCACTAGCGGCGTTTTCCTTATTGCTGGCCATTCTACAACCATTCGGATTGAAAGCTTGGACGAGATTTCGGAAATAGGGAGAGGATAGGATGCTTTTAAGTGATCTTGCTGGTAAAGAAATTATTAATTTGTATGATGGCGCGAAACTAGGCTTAGTGGGCGATGCGGATCTGGATATTTCCTTAAGTGGCTCTGTAGAGGCGATTATTCTTACTTCACGGGGAGGGTTTTCAGGCTTTTGGGGATCAAAAGGAGACCGAGAACGTGAAACTCTGGTGATCCCTTGGCAAACGATTAAAAAAGTAGGGTCTGAGGTCATTATCATCGATTTACAGAATAGATCCGAAAGGATTCGTTAAAAATTCAATTTGACAGAGAACCGGATACCCAATAAAATGAATGGAAAAGCTGTAACCCCGCCTTGCATTATGCAACGGGGTTTTTGCCTTATCATTGCAGGAGGGGTTTCATTGAAAAAAATTCGGGTTTTCGTATCTGGAGCATGTGGAAAAATGGGTCAAGAACTGATCCGCTCGCTCTTAAAAGAAGATGATTTCCTTCTGGTTGGAGCTTCTGATACCAGACATCAGGGAATGGATATAGGATTTGTTATTGGCGCTCCTCGAGTGGGTGTGGATATCACTGGCCCCCTTGATCAAGAAATCTTACGTTCGACACGGGCGGATGTCTTGGTTGATTTTACAAATCCCCAATCCGTCTTGAAAAATTCAAAAATGGCAATTATGGCAGGAGTGGTACCAGTTGTAGGAACAACTGGTATGGATGAAGCAGAGATCGGGGAAATCCGCGTCCTTGTTGAAAAAGAAGGGGTGGGGGCGTTCATCGCATCCAATTTCTCTATCGGCGCAATTTTAATGATGCGATTTGCTAGGGAAGCGGCCAAGTTTTTCCCCAATGTTGATATTATTGAAATGCATCATGATCAAAAACTCGATGCCCCATCGGGGACGGCCTTGAAAACAGCTGAAGGGATATTAGAAGTCCGTAAACCCATGGTCCAGGGACACCCGAATGAGTACGAGAAACTCCCTGGAGCTCGAGGTGCCGATCTTGGTGGAATTCATATTCACTCTGTGCGTTTGCCGGGTTTAATCGCTCATCAAGAAGTTTTATTTGGAGGGTTAGGTCAAGCTTTAAGCATTAGACATGATGCATTCTCCAGAGAGACCTACATGCCAGGGATTATATTGAGTATTCGCAAAGCGGCAGAATTAACGGATCTCGTGATTGGGCTCGATAATTTCCTCGATTAGATTATTTTGAGCGTAACCGCAGCCTGCATACCCTCATATAATGGATAGTAGTCAATGGGACACTGTCTCAAAGGGGGCAATAAAATGAGTGCGGGTCTTAAAGGAATTCGTTTAGGGGTAATCGGAGGAGACGAGCGTGAACTTTATTTAATTTCTGAACTTCAGAAACTGGGAGCCTACATAGTTGGGGTCGGATTCGAAAAGGCTTCTCCCATTTCGGGATTGACACTTGCACCATCGCTTGAAGAGGCAGTCGGTCAAGTGGATGCGTTGCTTTTTCCGATGTTCGGCACTGACGAACGTGGGGTTGTCAAAGCCAAATACTCTGCTTCACCGATTGTCTTGAACAAAAAAGTTCTGGAATCTATACCAATGCAGGTACCACTGATCATAGGTTTCGCGCGACCAGCTTTGCGGGCAATTGCAGAAAATTTAGGTATCCAATTAATAGAAACCGTGAACCTAAATGAACTGGCTATCCTTAATTCTATTCCTTCCGCAGAAGGAGCCATTCAAATGGCAATGGAGGCTACAACGATTACGATTCATGGTAGTCAAAGCTTCGTCATTGGATTAGGGCGGTGTGGTTGGACTCTGTCACGTATGCTACAAGGAATTGGAGCACATGTTACCGGGGTTGCTCGAAAGCCTTCGGATTTAGCACGCGCTGCAGAGATGGGACTTCATGCTGTACATTTAGTCGATCTGATGGATGAGATCGGTCGTGCGGAACTAATTTTCAACACGGTTCCTTATCAAATCTTAGATCGCATGATGTTAGAGAAGGTCGCGCGGGATGCAGTCATCGTGGATTTGGCATCAATTCCGGGAGGGACAGATTTCGAATACGCCCAGATGCTGGGTATTAAAGCTCTTCTTGCTCCGGGTCTTCCGGGTATAGTAGCTCCGAAAACTGCCGGACGAATTCTAGCTCAAATTTATCCGCAACTTATTCTTCGTCACTTGACCACAGTGAACACTATTTGTAAAGTGGAGGTGTGAAAGGATGAAGTTTGAGGGGTTAAAAATTGGGTTTGCTATCACAGGATCACATTGTACAATCCATGAAATTATTCAAGTCATGAAACGTTTAATGGCAGAAGGGGCAGAACTAACGCCAATCATTTCCTATTCCGTTGATAACGTTGACACACGATTTGGAAAAGCAGAAGAATGGAAGCAGCAATTTCGGGAGATTACGCATAAGGAATTGATTCATACGATTCCTGAAGCGGAGCCGATTGGGCCTACCAAGATGTTTGATTGTGTGGTTATTGCTCCATGTACAGGAAATACCCTCGCAAAATTGGCTAACGGAATTATAGATACACCCGTGCTCATGGCAGCAAAATCTCATCTTCGAAATCAGAGACCTGTAGTTTTGGCGATTTCGACCAACGATGGGCTTGGGTTAAATGCTCGTAATATTGGGACCTTACTCATTACGAAAAATGTTTACTTGGTACCCTTTGGGCAAGATAATCCGGTCGTTAAAGCAAATTCTCTAGTGGCACATATGAATCGAGTTCCAGAAACAATCCTCATGGCCTGTGAGGGAAAGCAAATTCAACCAGTCCTCGTGGATTACCGGGTGTAACATGCAGCAGCTTAAGGTGCCTTGCCATTTCGTACTAATCAGAAAGTATAACTTCGTTGTATACTTTCTGAAGGTCCCTTCTCGCCATCCTTGGCTACAGGGACACTCGGCCATCCGTGGCCAGCGCATAAGTGCAACTAAGGCTGCCGCCTTCGCCAAGGCTGATAGAATGATTAATACGTGCGAAGACAGTGTCTTCGGGCGCCAGCCAAGTTTTCTATATAGGCGCCTTGCCCACTAGGCCTGATTCCAGACAAATTTAAGGAGGAACATAAGTAATGTCTAATGTAGCAATTGTTGGCGCCACAGGCGCAGTAGGACAAGAGTTTCTTAAAATCCTTGCTGAGCGAAAGTTTCCGGTTACTGAACTAAGGTTGTTAGCATCAAAGCGTTCTGCAGGAAAACGCATTACATGGCAGGGTCAGGAACTTGAGGTTCAGGAGACGACTCACGAGAGTTTTAAGGGGATAGACATTGCTCTCTTTGCCGGTGGATCAGCGAGTACAGAATATGCCCGTTCTGCTGTGGAGAGTGGAGCAGTGGTGATAGATAATAGCAGTGCCTTTCGGCTTGACCCAGAAGTGCCGCTTGTCGTACCTGAAGTTAATCCAGAAGATGTCTTCAGTCACAAAGGGATTATTGCCAACCCTAATTGTTCCACGATTATTATGGCAGTGGCACTTAAGCCGATTTTTGATTTAGCTGGTATCCGTCGGGTGGTTGTTTCAACTTATCAAGCAGTGTCTGGAGCCGGACGCGAAGGCATTGAGGAACTGGAAGCACAGGTTAAGGCTTGGTCTAATGGAGAAGAACTCAAATCCTCCGTTTTTCCCTATCAAATTGCCTTTAACCTTGTTCCACGGATTGATGTATTTCAAGAGGGAGACTATACCAAAGAAGAGTGGAAGATGGTCAAGGAAACTCAAAAGATATTCCACGTACCCAATATGGCGATCACTGCTACAACGGTACGGGTGCCGGTATTCCGTAGTCACTCAGAGTCCATCAACGTGGAGACGGATCGCTTAGTCAGTGTCTCAGAAGTTCGGGAGGCCTTGAGTAAAGCTGCCGGCGTTATTGTAATCGATGATCCAGGGAAGGACCAATACCCCATGCCCTGGTTTAGTGCGGATAAGGACGAAGTCTATGTAGGGCGCTTGCGTCAAGACTTTTCCATCCCTCAAGGTTTCAATTTATGGGTGGCAGGAGATCAAATACGTAAAGGTGCGGCAACGAACGCCGTGCAAATTGCGGAGCTTCTACTTTAACAGAGGCGTAGTTCGTAGTTCGAGGACGTGGTTCGAGAATCAAGTCCGAAAGGCCTGTGCTTGAGGCTATCAAACACGATCATCTGGCTAGAAGCTCAGATTTAGGGGTAAAGTTCTTTGTTTAGAGATTAGAAGTAGAAGAAAGAAGTTACAAGTAAACGATAAAAGTTCGAGGCTAAGTTCGAACCACGAATATCGAACCTCGAACCTCGAAAAGGGGGGTTGGAGTTGCGTATTGTAGTCCAAAAATTTGGCGGAACCTCCCTGGCTACTGCAGAGCGAAGGGCCCTGGTGGCTTCCAAAGTCTCAGAGGCTGTTCATAGCGGATATTCTCCGGTGATTGTCGTTTCAGCAATTGGCCGTTCTGGAGATCCCTATTCGACGGATACGTTTCTAAACATGGTAAAAGGGATACATCCGGATTTGCCAAAACGAGAGTTAGATCTTCTAATGAGTTGTGGAGAAGTGATTTCAGGGACCGTTTTGGTGAGCACGTTAAATAGTAGGGGATTAAAAGCAGTTCTCTTTACAGGAGGGCAAGCAGGAATTATTACGAATGATGATTTTGGGGATGCCCGAATTATTAGGGTTGAGCCAGGCGAGATACTCGAACAATTGGCGGAAGGTAAAGTGGTGGTCGTGACTGGATTCCAAGGAGTCACGGAAAGTGGTCAGATTACAACACTTGGACGAGGAGGAAGCGATACGACGGCTTCAGCACTGGGAGTCGCCCTCGATGCGGAAACTATCGATATCTACACTGATGTTGAGGGAATTATGACCGCAGATCCTCGAATTGTTGACGATGCTCGGATTTTAGATACAGTCACCTATAACGAAATATGTCAGTTGGCTTATCAAGGGGCTAAGGTTATTCACCCACGTGCTGTGGAGATCGCAATGCAACGAAATATTCCTCTGAGAATCAAATCGACCTTTTCGGATGCACCGGGAACCTTGGTTACTAATATGCATCCCGATCGAGAAGTTGGAACGGATATTACCAGTGACCGGATTATTGCGGGAATTGCCCACACGCCAAGTGTTACTCAACTTCGAGTTTTAACGGTGAATGATCCTGACATACATCTTACGGATAAACGAATCTTTAAAGCAATGGCGCTAGCAGACATTAGCGTAGATTTTATCAGTGTACAACCGGAAGCAGTGCTGTATACGGTTTCAGACGAGATCGCTGCCAAGGCAGTTAGTATTCTACAGAATATGGGTTTTCAACCGGACGTTGTTGCCAGTTGTGCTAAAGTTTCTATTGTAGGAGCGGGAATAGCTGGCGTACCAGGTGTCATGGCTGATATGGTTGAAGCACTATCCGATGCAGGTGTGACCATCTTGCAATCGGCTGATTCACATACAACGATCTGGGTACTGGTTCATAAGGAAGATATGGTGACAGCAGTACAGTCCTTGCATAAAAAGTTCAAATTAGAAGTTTAGAAAGCAGAAGAAGAAAAACCCACTTATAGAGGTGGGTGTCTCGGAATTGCTTAGAATAAAAGTATAAGTGGGAAGAAAGGATGAGAAAGATGTCTTTGGGAAGAATCTTGACAGCCATGGTAACTCCCATGAATGAAGCGTTAGAGGTCGATTATCAAGAAGCCATACGCTTAGCTCAGCACTTAATCGCCCATGGATCAGATGGAGTTGTGGTATGTGGAACGACGGGAGAATCTCCAACGGTTACGGATCAGGAAAAAATAGAGCTATTTAAGGCCGTGAAAGGGGCTCTGGGCTCAAAAGCGACCGTCATTGCAGGGATTGGGTCCAATTCCACCAATTCCAGTATTGCCCTCGCCCGCAAGGCTGCGACAACGGGCGTGGATGGACTGATGGCCGTTGTACCCTATTACAACAAACCTTCTCAAGAGGGGATGTATCAGCACTTTAAGGCGATCGCTGAGGTAACGTCTCTACCCTTGATGCTCTATAATGTACCAGGCAGGACCTCAGCCAATTTATTGCCTGAGACTGTGAAAAGGCTATCTGAAATCCCCAACATTACCTCATTAAAAGAAGCAGCGGGTTCAATCGATCAAGTTAGTGAATTAAAGCGATTGTTGCCTTCAGATTTTGCGGTCTACAGTGGGGATGACTCTATGACCCTACCCATGTTAGCCTTAGGGTGTAGCGGAATCATTAGTGTCGCAGCTCATATCATTGGAGATGAGATGAAAGAAATGGTGGATGCCTGGTTTGCTGGAGATACGGCCCAAGCAACAAAATCTCATCTTGAACTCTTTCCAGTCTTCAAAGGCATATTTATTACATCGAACCCTGTCCCTATCAAAACGATTCTGAATATGGTCGGGATTAAAGCTGGTAGAGTCCGCCTACCACTTGTCGATGCGACAAACGAAGAGATCAAGTTTCTTGAAAAGTTAATGAATGATCATAAGAAGATAAAAGTAAGTAATACTAACAAACAAGCACAAGCGTTTTCTGAATTGAAGGTAGCCTCTGAATCAGTTCACCCAATCGTTTAGAGCTGTCTAAAATGTATAGACAAGGTGATCAAATTCATGACTAGATAGTCGTTTCAAGGTAACAAAGAAACTATAAAAGACCCGTTATATATAATGAGATAGAACCTCTGCTACAAGAAGCAGGGGTTCTATCTCGGTTACTGGTTAATCTTCGCTGAGAGTAAACTTCCATCCACAATAGAATTCTTCAGGGTGGGGATCTGGTGGACATGCAATACAAGTTGTCTTGATTCGAGGGTCAATCGTAGAAGCGAATAACGAGTATTCAACCTCTCCCACTGGTTTACAAGGATGGTCGGGAAGATTTTTGCGTTTCCGGGCTGACTGGACACGACAATCCTTCATGTGGAATATCAAAGTATGATCATCTGGTCTAAAGCTTTCTTGTTCATTTAGAAAGGCATACAGTCTAAATCTCAAGGCTCTTTCCAGTGCGTCAAGCCCCCCATTCTCAGCTAACCCCAAAAAGGCCATAACGCGTTTAGCTTCAAGGACTGTAAACCTTCGCCATGCTTCAACATCACGCTCAACCGCTTCTTCAATTCCGCGCGCTTGCTCAATGGCTTGGAACCAAAGCCCATCGTGGGCCAACCAACGCTTTGCAAAGTCCTCCAAGAGCGTTTGAGCTTGTTCTAGGGTAAGGTCTTCTTTAGAGTTTAACATTCGATTCACCCTTCTTCCTTTACCTTAGGTAGAAAAAATGACATGTTTTATAATAAAAAGCATTCTCTGCTAGCCTTGAAATTCCTGCTTCTAAAATAATTAAAGTCATCACCTTGAAGGGCGATGACTTTAACGATGAAGTTTTAAGCTTAAAAAGTCGCTGAATCATTGATTGCCAGGTTCGTAGAAAGCGCACTCTGCTTCACGGTCCATCAAGCTTGAAGTAACACTAAGGGTCTCCAGCTGACAGTGTCCATCCTCGTTATGGCTACATTTGATTGCAGAACAAACAACATTGGTCATGATTTTATCCACCTTTCTAGACAGCATTGTTTCTATAGTTCCCGAATTCTAGAAATTTATACGTAGTATCTGTCAGATAGAGGAATGTAGATGTTTTAAGTGAAATTGAAGTAACTTGCCAGCCCTCGTTTTTCGCGCTATAATATATTATCTTTATTGTGCGGCTAGTTTCATAGATGATAATCGAAATACTGGCGAATGCTTGGGCGTCATTGTGTTCGTTATGTTATTTCGCGTCTTTTTGTTGTCTTTATTTTGGGGCTTCGAAAGAAATCACGGGGATGCCTTAGCTTTTTAGGCACAATGCGAGAGATAGAATTAAACAGGAGGGATTTATTTGCCGAAAGAGCATAAGTTACAAATTATTCCATTGGGCGGACTTGGAGAAATCGGAAAGAACATGACAGTGATCCGCTATGATAATCAAATGGTGCTTGTTGATGCCGGATTAGCATTCCCTGACGATGACATGCCCGGTATTGATATTGTGATACCTGACTACTCATATTTGGTTGAAAACAAAGAAATGCTGCTGGGAGTTTTGCTTACACACGGACACGAAGATCATATCGGTGCCTTACCCTATATGTTGAAGGACTTAAATGTACCCTTATTTGGAACTCGCTTGACCTTAGGGATTATTCAGTCCAAGATGAAAGAGAATAATTTGAACAATATTAATGCTACTGTTGTACAACCCCGCGATGTGATTAAGCTGGGAGTGTTTCGAATTGAGTTCATTCGTGTCAACCATAGCATCCCAGATGCAGTAGCAATTGCTATTCATTCGCCCTTAGGAACTATTATTGTGACCGGGGATTTTAAACTCGACCATACTCCAGTATCCGGGGAAATCCTAGATATTCATAAATTCTCGGAACTCGGTGATAAGGGGGTTTTATGCCTTTTATCAGACAGTACGAATGTGGAAAGAGCTGGATTTACGCCGTCCGAAAGTCATGTGGGGGAAATGATTAATGAAGCGTTTCGTAATGCTAAGGATAGAGTGATCCTTGCTAGCTTTGCTTCGAATGTCTATCGTCTTCAACAGGCTATCACAGCGGCTGTTAATACCAACCGTAAGGTAGCGGTTGTAGGGCGAAGTATGGTGAATATTGTAGGGATTGCCGAGGAACTCGGATATCTGGATATTCCAGAGGGAACCCTTATGGATATCGACGAAATTATCAGTTTACCAGGGAATCAAGCCTGTATCTTGACTACAGGGAGTCAAGGTGAACCGATGTCTGCACTGACCCGCATGGCAAACCATGATCATCGGCATGTGGCCATTCAACCAGGAGACACGGTGATTATCTCAGCGAGCCCAATTCCGGGTAATGAGAAATCTGTGGCCAAAACAGTGGATCAGCTTTTCAAGCTGGGTGCCAATGTTATCTATGAATCGGCAGAAGGAATGCACGTATCCGGTCACGCAAGTCAAGAAGAGCAAAAATTAATGCTGAGTATGGTTCGACCACAATATTTTATGCCCGTGCACGGAGAATATCGCATGTTGATCAAACATGCTCAACTAGCGGAACAACTGGGTATTCCACGGGAAAATATTTTTATCACTGAAAACGGTGGAGTCGTTGAGTTTACCCGCCATGGTGCTGCACTAGGTGGCAAGGTTATGGCAGGTAAGGTGTTGATCGATGGATTGGGGATTGGAGACGTCGGCAACATTGTGCTTAGGGATCGAAAACAACTCTCCCAAGATGGTATTCTAATCGTCGTCTTAACAATCAGCCGTGCAAGCGGGGCCATCGTGGCAGGACCGGATGTTGTGACCCGGGGGTTTGTGTATGTCCGGGAGTCCGAGACCATGTTAGACGAGGCTAAACAAAAAATACGGCAGACAATGGCGAGGTGTCGGGAGAATCGCGTCACAGAATGGGCGGTCTTAAAGAACCAAATTCGAGATACTTTGAGTAAACATTTTTACGAGAAAACTCGTCGGAGACCTGTGATTTTGCCGATTATCCAAGAAGTTGAATAGTAGATCGTTTAAGAGCCTTCCCCTTCACGTTCATGTGAAGGTAAGATTCTGTTGACTGTGATGATTTTTCGTGTTAAATTTATTTCAAAGTTAAATAGTTGAGCAAGTGATTTTTCTTAGCAGAAGAATCAAAACAGGGAAGCCGGTGTGAATCCGGCGCGGTCCCGCCACTGTAACGGGGAGTTTCTGCCACAATCCACTGAGGAAACTTGGGAAGGAGGCAGTAAACGAGGAACCTGAGCCAGGAAACCTGATTGCTCACATGCTTTACCCACGATGGATGGGTGGCAGGAATTTTGTTATTTCAGCCCTTCATTTTATGGAGGGCTTTTATATATGATTAAGTGTACATAAAAGGTTTCCCGAGGGAAACTGACCTGCAGGGTAACTGTCTTGTTCAAGCGGGATCTGCTTTCAAAAATGCGAATGCGACTTGAAAGTGGAAGAGAACGCACCGTCCGAGACAACCGATACATTGCTGTCTTTATAAGATTAGTGATGTGAGGTTGTCTCTTTATTTTTTTAGATAGGAAGTGATGGAGAAAAACTATAGGAGTTAGTGGATAAAGATTATCTAAGATAGTTAAGTAGATAAACAGTAGATTTAGGTTTTTAACATATAGTATGAAAAGGAGTTGTTAATACTATGGGTCTTCGCACTATGAAGAATTTCGGTTTATTAATAGCCTACATTATGTCTGTATACATCCTTTTTCCAGATAATGCTTATGCTATGCATATCATGGAAGGATTCTTACCCTTTAACTGGGCAGCCTTCTGGTGGATCGCCATGATTCCTTTTGTTATTGCAGGGGTGCGTTCCATTAAAAAAACGGTGACACTCTACCCTAATCTAAAAATGCTGCTCGGTATGGCAGGTGCATTTGCTTTTGTTTTGTCGGCCTTGAAAATTCCGTCAGTAACCGGTAGCTCTTCGCATCCTACGGGAGTGGGTTTAGGCACCATTCTGTTTGGTCCTACGGCTATGACCGTTTTAGGAATGATCGTCTTAATCTTCCAAGCCCTTTTGCTGGCTCATGGAGGAATAACAACCTTAGGAGCAAACACGTTTTCTATGGGTATTGTTGGCCCTTTTGTCTCTTATGGAATTTACAAAGGCTTAAAAAAGCTGGGGGCTCCCCAATGGCTCTCAATTTTTATGGCGGCAACTTTGGGAAATCTAATGACCTACGTTACAACCTCCATTCAGTTGGGGCTAGCTTTTCCCGCGGCTTCAGGCGGAGTAACGGCTGCCATACTCAAATTCATGGGCATTTTTGCGTTCACTCAGGTGCCTTTAGCCATTAGCGAAGGTTTACTTACGGTAATGGTATTTAATATCCTTACAGCTTATAGTCAAAAAGAGTTACAGATTTTAACTGCCTTTACTGGCAAAACGTTATCTTCCATTAAACGGGGGGTGAAAGCATGAAACTCTTTTCTAAGAACATGATAATTCTGGTATTTGTAGCTGTTTTGGCTTTTTTCCCACTTTATATTGCGCGTGATGCTGAATTCGCTGGTGCTGATGCTCAGGCATCAGAAGCGATCAGCGCGCTTAACGCCGATTATACACCTTGGTTTGAATCATTTTGGGAACCACCCAGCGGAGAAGTTGAATCGTTCTTGTTTGCCTTGCAGGCTGCCCTCGGAAGCGGATTCGTCTTTTATTATTTAGGTTATTCGAAGGGTAAACACAGTGCAAATAAGAGGGATCAAGCGTGATTGCCATAGATAGTTTCGCCTACAGCAATAATCTAAAAACCGTTCATCCCACGGAAAAGCTACTTTTTGCGATGATTACCATGGTAGTGTGTCTAACCGCTCCCGCGGTAATCACCCCTCTAATCGTCTTAGCTTTAATGGCGGGGGGGATAGTCATCAAAGCAGGCATCCCCGCCCGAGTTTTTGTAAAGCTTATGCTTGTTCCTCTTTCGTTTCTTCTGATAAGCGTATTAACGATTGCATTTTCAGTTTCGACCAATCCTGCTGGATTTTGGCTAGCTCAAACGGTTAATGGTTTAACCATAGGAATGCGTTACCCAGATCTGATCACAGCAGTTAATCTCTTTCTAAGATCGTTAGGGGCTGTATCATGTCTCTACTTTATAGCCTTGACCACTCCTCTCACTGAACTTATTGCAGTACTCCACAAGATGAAAGTTCCTTTTATAATTACCGAATTAATGGTGCTAATTTATCGCTTTATCTTTGTCTTTATGGAAACAGCCACCACGATTCGCCGTGCCCAGTTTTCTCGTTCAGGTTATGTCTCCAAGAAAAGTTCTTTCCGTTCTATGAGTCGGCTCTTCTCTGCTCTTTTTGGAAAAGTTTTTGTGAAATCCCAAGAACTTTTCAATGCCATGGCAGCGCGATGTTACACGGGAGAGATTAATGTGCTTACCAAGAAACGTCCCGTTAGCCTCAAAAATTATCTCATAATAACTGGTCTCGAGATCCCTTTAATCTTATTGAATTTGCTTTGGAGGTAATATGTTTGTCAGAGTTCATACTTGAAGCCGTTGATTTAGAGTATTCTTATCCGGATGGTACAAATGCTTTGCGTAAAGTGAATTTACAAGTTCGAAAGGGAGAAAGGTTAGCTATTCTGGGATCAAACGGAGCTGGAAAATCCACTTTGTTTATGCATTTTAATGGAATCTATCGTCCTAGTTCAGGTTCAATAAAATACCAGGGACAAGATATTTCCTATAAAAACAAGGCGCTGATCGAATTACGCAAGAAAGTGGGAATTGTCTTTCAAGATCCAGATAGTCAGTTATTTTCCGCCAGCGTTTGGCAGGATATCTCCTTTGGCCCTCTCAATCTCGGACTTTCAGAAGAAGTAGTGACAGAGAGAGTTAAACAAGCCTTGATAGATACTGAGACTACAGAACTGGAAGATAAACCGACTCACTTATTAAGTTACGGACAGAAAAAACGGGTTTCTATCGCGGGAGTATTGGCAATGGAGCCGGAAGTCATTATATTTGATGAGCCAACCGCCGGTATGGATCCTCGTCACTCCCAGGAGTTCATGCAGCTTCTGGAAAAATTGAGCATTGAGGGTAAAACGATTATTCTATCGACCCATGATGTCGATTTAGCCTATAGCTGGTCAGATAGGTTAGCAATAATGTGCCGTGGAGAGGTCATTGCGCATGGAGTACCAGGCGAACTATTTATGCGCCCGGAGATTGTGGAACGAGCTGATTTGACGATTCCATGGCTGATAGAAATGCATGGTGAGTTGGTGAAAAAAGGATGGCTGCCTCCATCTACCCCTTTACCAAAAACAAAAGAAGATTTATTTCAGAATATTCCAGCTAAGAGCGGTCAGCAAAGCGCTTAGAACGTATAGCTCTATGGAGGTTAGCAATGATTTTACTTTTAGGAGAAACAGCAGCGGCGCGTGAGATTAGTGAATGTCTCAAGCTCAAACGGCTTGAGCTAATGAGAATACAATCATGGAGCGAAAAGATATGTTTCCAATCGCCTTCATTAGTCATTGATGCCAGCCCTCCTTCCAGCAGTGTGAAGTTTGCCCCTTTGCGCCAATGGTGTGAACAGCGGGGCATTCCTTATCTTAGGTTAGAAAGACCTGAGACAATAATTCCTGCCAGCCCGTTAATTTATCCAGTCTTTAGTTGGGAGGAAGGGTTGCTCCAATTGGAACAACGCGTAGGTGCTTTGCATCAAGAGAAAGGGCAGCCTGTAACGGTTTTCGTCACGACAGGAAGTCACCAACTGGAAAGCATTGTGCGAAGCCCCTTTGCCCGATTGGCTCGTTTAGTTGTCAGGGTTCTACCGGAAGGACGTTTGGTCCAAAAATGCCAGGATATGGGCATTCCGCCCAGGGATATCGTTGCTATGCAAGGGCAATTTTCCAAAGAGGTGAACAGAGTATTTTTTAAATTCTATGGAGCAGATATTCTTTTGACCCGAGACAGTGGGTCCGCCGGTGGGACAGATACGAAAATCTCGGCAGCCTTAGAATTAGGGTTAGAGACTGTCCTTGTCAAACGAACCAAGGCTAATACCGGATTGACTGTGAATAGTGTCAATGAACTGCTGGATTGGGTAGATGCAAATATTCCAAAGTAAAACAGTTAACAGCTGTTGCCGGAGGTGCTGGTAAATGAACGATAGAACAATTGCTTTTCCAATAGTACAGGCCATAGCGGCCGCCATCCTTTTTGGGGTAAGTGCTCCTATATCTAAGCTTCTTTTAGGGGAAATTGCTCCTGTTCCTATGGCAGCGCTTTTGTACTTAGGAAGTGGAATCGGACTGTTTCTCTGGCGATATCTGCAAAAAGCCGATCAGCGTTATAGTAATGAAGCTAGGATCGTGAGAAGTGATATGCCTTGGATTATTGGTGCAATACTGGCCGGCGGAATTGCGGCCCCGATAGTTCTGATGTTTTCGCTCAAGAATGCATCTGCTTCTACCGCCTCGCTTTTATTAAATTTTGAAGGAGTAGCTACAACCATCATAGCGGGAGTTGTATTTAAAGAGAATATTGGCAAGCGTATCTGGAGTGCAGTTCTCTTAATAACCATTGCCAGCATATTGCTTTCCTGGAATACTTCCGGTCAATGGGGTTTTTCTCTTAGCTCGCTAGGGGTACTTGCAGCTTGCGTTTTATGGGGGGTAGACAACAATTTTACGCGCAATGTCTCGGCCAAAGATCCGCTTTCAATCGTAACGATCAAAGGGCTAAGCTCGGGAGCGTTTTCCTTAGTATTGGCCTTGATTATAGGTCAACCCTTTCCGCATTTGATCTATGTAGTTGGAGCTATGATCTTAGGTTGTTTAAGTTATGGGTTTAGTATTGTCCTTTTTATTCGGGCGATGAGAGAACTAGGCTCAGCACGAACGAGTGCTTTGTTTGGTATTGCGCCTTTCCTGGGCGCTATCTTATCCGTTTTCTTATTCAGAGAAGCCCAGGGGATTCAGTTTATTGTATCTTTGCCTGTTATGATTTTTGGCGCTGTATTGCTGTTAAAAGAGGGACATATTCATTTACACAGACATACAGAGTATGAGCACGAACACCGACATTGCCATAATGATCTGCATCATGCACATTTTCGTCAGGGTGACAAGTTACCAAAGAGTGGATATCATTCGCACATTCATCTGCACAAAACAACAGAGCATAGACATCCGCATACCCCGGATATTCATCACCGGCATATTCACTAATAGAAAATATTCAATGAGGGAGAAATAAGCATGCAACTAGGGCTCATCCATATTTATACTGGTGCAGGGAAAGGGAAGACGACGGCAGCAGTCGGATTGGGGATCAGGGCGTATGGACAGGGACTTAAGGTCCTCATGGTTCAATTTTTAAAAGGATGGATTACGGGAGAAATGAAGGTCATCGCCAGCTTAGGTCCGTGCTTTCAACTCTTTCAATATAAAGAAAACGATAAATTCACTTGGGGAATGACAGAAGAAGAAATGGGAGGACTAAAAGGGGAAATGCGGATTGGTCTGAACTATACTTTTGAGGCCGTCATGAGCGGGGAATGGGATTTGATCATCATGGACGAGATTATGGCCGCTGTGAATTACGGGTTCCTGCCTCTGGAGGAAGTAATCGAGCTTGTTAAGATCAAGCCACTAAAATTGGAACTCGTTCTGACAGGGAGGGATGCCCCATTAAAGCTGATCGAGTTAGCGGATTATGTCTCGGAAATAACTGCCCGTAAACATCCCATGGAAAAGGGCATATTGGCGCGAGTGGGAATAGAGTATTAACCATGTATTGCTTTTGTAATATGTTTAATTTAACAATTTAATAGAAGAGCAAGCGATTTTTCTTAGCCCAGAAATCGTGAATGCGTTGTAGAAGGAGTGGAATCAGGAAACATGGATAAGGTTCTAGCCGACTTAGGCGATTATCATTCTACAGCTGAGATTCACCAGCACGCCAATTTAGAGCTGATTTTCACGACAGAAACCTTACTTAATTATGCTCAGTGGTATGAAAATAAAGGAAAAACGAGTGATGGAGAAGGCTTCACCCACGGCGAAATGGTCAGCAGCCTTTACCACACTCGTTGCGAGATCCAGCTGAAAGCCCGGAAAGGGATTCAACAGGTCCATATCCAGTTTGACATAACTGTGCATAGATTTGCAAGGCTTTTTGATGAATTTTACCCGGATGAAATCCGTATATTTTGGGGTAAAGGTTATCCAATTTTCCAAGGCCTAGCATTAAGTGCATAGGTCCTGTTACAATATAGTTACGCCTAGAGATGGAAAAATATTGCGTCAAACTTGGGTATAAAATAATATCTTCATGGTTGACATATTAGGTTAATATACGATAACATGATAGCAATTGAATATTGGAAAATAAAGGTGCAAGTACTAAGAGTACAGCTTAAAAGGGAAGCAGGTAAAAGTCCTGCACGGTCCCGCCACTGTAATGGGGAGATGTTTCATACTATAGGCCACTGGTAGATACCGGGAAGGCGTGAAGCATTAATGAACCAAAGTCAGAAGACCTGCCTTTGTTTAATGAACTATAACTCTACGAGCGATAGGGGGGTTCTATAAGTAAGTGTTGTATTCAGGGATATACACAGCCTCTTGGCGCTCAGCGTCGAGGGGCTTTTTAAATTGACTCTACCCTCGGGAAGTACAAGAGGCGCATGAAAGCGGCGACTGCCACATCCATGACCTGGGCTTTTTTGGACCCTATTGTGCAGGCTGGGATTTGAGACAGCTCCTTTTGGACGGATTCGGAGGAGTACCTGGCAAGGTGGAAAGCGGTCCAGCCAAACATTTACGATCGTTTCTTGGGCAAATCGTAAATTCTACCTTTACAACCCAAGGGGAAACTGCCGGAGCACAGGCTTGGTCAAGCTTTGACACTTTTTGTGCGCCGTTTATTAGGAAGGACCAATTGACATTTACTCAAGTCAAACAGTGTTTGCAAGAATTTGTTTTCAACATCAATGTTCCAACCCGGGTTGGATTTCAGTGTCCCTTTTCTAACCTTACATTTGACATCAAGGTGCCTTCCACGTTGAGAGATGAGCAGGTCATTATTGGCGGAACCTATACTGAGGCTAAACATGGAGATTTTCAGGAAGAGCTGGATATGTTCAACTTGGCTTTCTGCGAAGTGATGCTGGAAGGAGATTCTAAGGGAAGAGTGTTTACCTTCCCAATTCCAACCCTAAATATTACTAAAGACTTTGATTGGGAGAGTCCTGTAGCGGATGCCTTTATGAGAATTACTTGTAAGTATGGAATTCCTTATTTCGCGAATTATGTAAACTCTGATCTGTCTCCCGAAGATGCAGTATCTATGTGTTGTAGGTTAAGGCTGGATACCGGCGAACTTAGAAAAAGAGGTGGGGGGTTGTTTGGAAGCAATCCTCTCACAGGATCGATTGGTGTATTCACCATTAACCTACCCAGATTAGCCTATCTGTCCCAGACAAAACAGGAATTTATGGAACGTCTGAAACAAATGGCTGAAATCGGGCGCACGGCCTTGGAAATTAAGCGTAAAATTATTGAGCAGCAGTCCGAAAAGGGACTGTATCCCTATTCATGTTATTATTTGAGACATTCTAAGGAGCGGACTGGGCACTATTGGCACAATCATTTCAGTACGATTGGTATTGTCGGCATGAATGAGGCCTTACTCAATTTCATGGGAAAAGGGATTGAAACGGAAGAAGGTCGCGAGTTTTCGGTGCGTGTCATGAACTATTTGAGGGAGCTGCTGGTTAAATTTCAACAGGAGACAGGAAACGTCTACAATTTAGAGGCGACACCTGCAGAAGGAACCTCCTACCGTCTGGCCATGTTGGATACTAAAAGGTATGACTCAATTATTACTGCTGGCGATGAGGTTCCTTATTATTCAAACTCAACCCAACTTCCGGTAGGTTATACGGATGATATTTTTGAGGTTTTAGAGCTACAGGACGAATTGCAGTCTCTTTACACAGGAGGGACGGTCCAGCACCTCTATCTCGGCGAAGCGGTTGAAGATATTGAGGTTTGCAAGCGGCTCATTCAAAAAATATTTAGCAAACACAAAATCCCCTATATCTCGATTACTCCAACCTTCAGTATCTGCGACTCTCACGGATACATCAGCGGGGAACATTTCAGTTGCCCTGAGTGTGGTGCTGAAACCGAAGTGTGGTCCAGAGTGACAGGATACCTTAGACCGGTCAAGAACTATAATCTTGGCAAGAAAGAAGAGTACACTCAGAGAAAAAAATTCATGATGCCAGAGGTGGTAGCGTGAATATTGCAGGATTTGTGAAGACGTCATTTGTGGATTATCCAGGGAAGATAGCGTCTGTGGTTTTTACCCAGGGCTGCAATTTAAGATGTGGTTATTGTCACAACGTCAGCCTACTAGACACTAACGACACTTCAAACGCTATTCTGCCTGAAGAAATTTTCGAATGGCTTTCTAAAAGAAAAGGAATGATCGATGCAGTGGTTGTAAGCGGAGGAGAACCGACGTTGCAAAAGAATCTTCACGTTTTTATCGAAGAATTGAAAGCAATGAGTTTGCTCGTAAAGCTTGACACAAACGGAACAAATCCAGATAGTTTGAGAGCGTTGATTGATGATAAGCTGCTGGATTTTATCGCCATGGACTTAAAGGCTCCGCTCAGCAAATATGAGCATATTACAGGGACAAGCCAGTTGGAGTTATCGTCAATTCGGGAAAGTATGGAAATCATTAAAAATAGTGGACTTGAGCATGAGTTCAGAACAACACTTTGCCCTGAACTTGAAGCAGATGATATACCGAGCATTATTTTAGATTTTGAAATAGCTGCAAACTATGTGGTGCAGAGCTGCAGAAGCACGGATCTGAAAAAAGTATCAAGGAACAAGCAGGATTTGAAGAGATTAACTCATTGGACTGAAAAGAATTTGCCTCTCTCTTTTCGAGGGTTTTGAAGTCGATTAAGAAATGAGGTTCTTTTATTTTTCGAAGGAGGAATTGAGTCAATATTATCACTCACCCACCCCCATCCTTGATATGACTATGTCAGATAGGGGATAGAAATACCCAGTGAATACATCAGTTAGTTTGACAATCAGTGCTAATAATTGTAAATTTATGTACTGAAAGGGTTTACAAGAATTTAGAATTAAGGTTATAATGAAAACAATTCAATATTAGGTAATGAGTGATTTTTTTCTAAGGAAAAGAATTTAAAAGGGAAGTCAGTTAAAATCTGACGCGGTCTCGCCACTGTCATAGGGAGTTGCCTCACAAAGTGTCACTGGATTTTATCTGGGAAGACGTGGGGTAATGATGAACTAAAGCCAGGAAACCTGCTCATTTCAGATCAACACAGGAACCTACGGAAGATAGGGGAGGTGTCGTTTATGTCGGGAAGTCAGCGTATATTATCCGGCTAACCGGAGTCACTATATCCCTTTACAGGTATTCTGTAGAGGCTTTTTTTGTTTCTCTTGAAGGAGGCCTGACGGGTGAGAGACCGAGAGAAGAATAAGGAGATGGAAGAGCACAGGCAAGCGTTGCTTGATGCGCGAGGGGAAATCTTGGGGAGGTATAATTCGGAAAAGGAGCAGAGGATTCAGTGGCTAGTGAAGTTTATTGATATTGAAGATGAACTCGAAGAATTATCCCGACGGCAAAGCCAATGGGTGAACTTATTGACGATTGAGTAAAATCGAATAACATTGGAATTCAGGTATCGGAGTATGAGTGCTTCGGTTAAAAAGGAAGCAGGTGTAATTCCTGCACGGTCCCGCCGCTGTGATGGGGAGATGTTTCGTAAAGGCCACTGGTTTAGTCTGGGAAGGTGCGAAACATTGATGATCCAGAGTCAGAAGACCTGCCTGTATTTTAGACACCAACGACTCTACGAGCGATAGGGGAAGTTGTTAAAGTGCTGGCATCAATCTATGATTATCAGTATTTTTAGCCTCTTGACCAATCGGTTAAGAGGCTTTTTGATGTTCAAAGTGACCAAGGGGATATGTTAGATAGGTATATAGAGGGGAAGAATAGAAATGAAAAGAGAATTTCAAAAATTATATTCATGGCTACTGATAGTTGTAATGACGATTTCCATGTTGGTTATGCAAATGCCTTTGGCTAAACCGGTTTATGCGGCATTAGATCAGAACAGTACTATAATGCCTGTGACAGCTGTTTTTGACAAGAATTCTGCTCATCAAGCCGATGTGCAAATAACGACGACTCTTAATGGTAATAATTTAATCAGTATAACCAATGGTGGAACTCCGCTGACGGTAGGGAACGACTATACAGTAACAACCGGCAGTAGTATTACCATTGGTAAAGGATATTTGGCCCAACAGGCGATAGGAACAACCACTCTGAATTTTATTTTCAGTGCAGGCAATCCTCAGGCTTTGCAGATAACTGTTTCTGACTCTACACCGGCTTTAACAAAAGTGCTTAACTATTATCAAAGCAAAAATTATAGTAATGCCACTACCTGGTGGGATATGGCAGGACTCTGGGGCGCCGGGAATACACAAAAAACCAGTTGGGACACCAGTCAAACCAGTCTTTATGGAAATATTTTGGGAACACTGGCCAAGGGGGGAGATCCGAGCAATACTCTCAACGGACGTAACCTCTTGTCTGAACTAAAGGCGACGCAGAATAGTAGTACAGGTGCTTTCCCCGGTTCCTATGGTCTAACTTCAGGCGACCAAATCTGGGCTATGGTAGCTCTGGATGCTGCTAAAACAGAATATGACCAAGAAAAAGCGGTCTTAAATTTATTGACGTATCAAAATTCGGATGGCGCTTTTTTCTACTCGACTGATTACAACACCAGTGATCCTGACCAAACGGGGATGGCCCTGCTGGCTCTGGCCAATCATCAAACGCTGACTGGTGTTACAGATTCTATTGTTAAAGCCAAGGCTTATCTTAAGGGGATACAAGAGAATACAGGAGGATTTGCTTCCTGGGGAATCGATAATCCTAACAGTGTTGCTACTGTAATTTCGGGTTTAGTAGCTATCGGTGAAGATCCCGTAGCGGATGGCTGGAAAAAGAATGGGAAAACTATGCTGGATGATCTGCTCAGGTTTCAGTTAGACGACGGGTCATTTTACTCTCCCTATAGTCCAGGAGTAACCGATGATATGGCAACGTATCAGTCCTTGATTGCGTTGGGGGATATAAATGCCCATGAATCGGTCTGGCAGAGGCTGCAAGAAAGCAGTCCTCAAGAAACAAGTGACAGTACAATCACGCCAGTGACGGCTGTTTTTGACAAAAAGACTGCGAATCAAGCCGATGTGCCAATAACAATGACTCTTAACGGAAATACTTTAAACAGTATAACCAATGGCGAGACTACGCTGACGGCAGGGAGCGACTATACGGTTGCGAACGACGGCAGTACTGTAACCATTGGTAAAAACTACCTTGCCAACCAGGCGACAGGAACAACAACACTGAATTTCATTTTCAGTGCCGGCAATTCTCAGGCTTTGCAGATCACGATTTCTGATACTACTTCGTCTTCTACGCAGCAGCCTGCCCAAAGTAATATTACTTTAGAGGTTGTCGGAAAGAACGGACAAACTATTCTCTCATCAGCTACTATGTCATTAGTAAGTGGGGATACGGCTTATTCCGTTCTGATAAGGGAGCTAGGTCAGGGTCAGGTGACGGTTACCGGATCAGGTTCTTCCTTTTATGTCAGCGGGATCAATGGGCTAAATGCAGGGGATGATGGTGCTACAAGCGGTTGGATGTATTCAATAAATGGTGTTTATCCAAGTGTAGGTGCTGCTTCAATTTCTTTAAAAAATGGTGATGTAGTGGCATGGCGCTATACAACCAATCTGGGCAAAGACGTAGGTGACAGCAGTACAGGAACTACAACCGTTACTAGCCCTGCCACCCCGGCTGCTTCAACCGGCTCAACCGGCCTAAGTAACCAAGAAGTATTAGCAGGATTGAATAATGCCACGGCACAGCAGAAGTCCGATGCTAGACTGCTAGACACCACTCCCTCTGTCAGTCCGACGGCTACTGAACAGGTGGCACTGAAGACCGTGGACGGAGTTCAACTAATCATACCTACGGGAGCACTAAGTAATCAGAGTGCGCCGGTTAACTTCACAGTTGAAATCGGCAACGTGATGACTCCACCTAAGGCCGATACAGGTGCCATAGTAATCGATCCTCTTAAGTACCAGCGCCAGTTTGGCATTAAAAACCCTTCAGGAACGGTTCAGGAAGAGCCTATTCAGTTTAATGCTCCCGTTAACATTAGTTTCCCTATCGCGTTAGGAGATCTTCCCAGCGGGATCACGAGCCAACAACTGGCCATCTATTGGTGGGATACGGTCAAAACTGATTGGGTTAAATTGGGTGGCGTTTATAACCCGGTCACCAAGACCCTGTCCGTGCCGACGTATCACTTCTCCACGTTTGCAGTAATGGCAGATGGCTCTAGTGTTCCTAAGCGTTTAGCCGGTCTTGACCGGTTCCATACAGCCAACACGGTAGCAACACAGGGCTGGAAAGCCGGAGCAGACAATGTGGTATTGGTTAACGCCTACGCATTTTTCGATGCCCTAGCTGCGGTTCCCCTAGCCTTTAAGCTCAACGCTCCCATCCTGTTAACGGAGAAAGAAACGCTTACCCCGTCGACACTGGAAGAAATACAGAAGCTAGCACCGAAAAAAATTACCTTAATAGGAGGTACAGCCGTCATTTCCCAGGCTATTCAAGCTGAGCTGGAAAAAGTCTACGGAGCGGACAATGTGCTGCGCTACGGTGGGCCGGACAGTTATAGCACGGCTGCTGTTATTGCCACTGCCTTGGGTACGACAGGGAAGGCGATCATTGCCAACGGTGGTGAAAATAGCTATGCCGATGCTCTCGCTGTATCCAGTTATGCTGCCTACAAGGGAATTCCTATTCTTTTCACAGAAAGAACGGTTCTCCCAGCAGCCACAGTTCAGGCTCTGACTGCGCAAAAAGTCACCTCCACAATTGTGGTGGGCGGCAGTTACGTCATACCGGAAGAAATCACTCAGAGTTTACCGGGAGTGGTACGCTACGCTGGAAGCGACCATTATTCGACAGCAACCGCCATCGCTCAGGGGTTAAGTCTTAATACGAACCGGGTGTATGTAGTGACAGGTCTAAATTTTGCTGATGCCTTAACCGCTGGGAATTTGGCTGCGCATTCTTTTTCCCCGGTTATTATGGTGGATACTACCATACCGGAAGCCGCTTCAAGTTTCCTAACCGTCCACAAAGACACAATCTCCGACCTGGTCATTGTTGGAGGAGAAGGGATTATCAGCACGGATCAAGAAAACCAGCTGCGAACGATCGTTACGAACCCAGTCCAGTCCCAGGTAGGCGTTTCAACACGCCAGCAGGTGAATGAAACAATCAAAAGTTTGGCAGGCTGGGAAAAGGCCTATATCCAAGCCGCCTTCACTCAAAAGGCTTCGGGTGAAATCCTTGATCCCACGGTCTATAATTGGCCCACTGTCGGACTGGGGCGTCTGGAACGCTACGACGGCTTGTCTTATTATCTGGCAGAAAACGAGAAGTACCTTGCCCAAGATTGGAACTCCGTCACACGGAAAGTGACTAACTTGGCCAGAATAAGCTTGGCTGTAGGAGCTGCCAAAGGAGATCCTCGCAATTTCGGTGGTAAGGACTTGATTGCTGAGATAGCTAACTATTCTGATGTTGAAGCACAGGGCATCAATGGACCGATTTTTGCCCTGATTGCCCTGAACAGCAGTGATTACGATTTACCGTCGACGGCTCTATGGACGCCGGAAAAATTGCTAAAAATCATTTTAAACAAGCAGCTAACGGATGGCGGATTTTCCCTGGACGGAGCCGGGGATAGTGATCCAGATATTACGGCGATGGCTCTTCAGGCCTTAGCCCCTTACTACACAGACAGCCATCCGGAAGTGCAGGCGGTTGTGAAGAAGGCGATAGCTTGTTTAGCCGCGCAGCAGGACTCAGAGGGAGGATTCAAATCCGGGGGCATCGACAGCAGTGAAAGCGTTAGTCAAACAATTATTGCATTGTCGTCTTTAGGGATTGATATTGATACCAACTCGTTGTTTATTAAAAATAACAAGACCCTCTTGAGTGCCTTGCTTCGATTTAGCTCTACGGACGGTGGTTTTAAACATCTTTTAATGGGGAAATCGGATAACACTGCGTCCCAGCAAGCATTGCTTGCCTTAGCATCTTATGTAAGATTTAAGGATGGAAAGAATTCCTTATATGATTTTCGCCCCTAGTAGAGCCTGACTGTTCAGACCTCTTCTGTTAATGCAGGAGACTGAACCATGCTCATGCTCACTCTATTGCGAGGGGCTTTGTCTGAGAGATAATTTTGTTCAGTAGAGGGAGGGGCTGTTAACGATTAGATAATCTCTGATCCATACGGACCCTCATAGACAAAAAGTGTTTGAAGGAAGGAATAGAATTTGAAAAAGATAGCATCGTTTCTTTCCGTGGTTCTGTTAATAGTGGCCCTTCTTTTGACGGGCTGCGGTGCAGATAAGAACGCTGCATCAGGGTCGTCTAATGACAGCGTGACGAAGGTATCAAGCAATATTGAAGAAACCAAATTAAACGATACCGCTCTTGGATCAGACAACAAAAATTATTCAACAGATAGCGGTAAATCCCAAGTTGAACCCCTTAACTCAGATGTGTCCAAAACAACCGAGAACGACCTAAGTCAAGGAAATACCACCAAAGTCGCCGCGGCATCCACGACGCTTATTGAAGCTAATCCTTCCTCGCAAACACCGGCAATTCAAGTTCCGATTCCTGTCAAACCTGAAAACTCAGATAAGAAAGCAGTAACTATCGCCATTAACTGTGCTACTGCAGTAGCTAAAGGTCTCGACAAGCAGGAAAAATTCAAAGATGTCGTTCCGGCTAATGGGATCATTTTGCCTGCCACAACAGTTGAGTTTAAAGAGGGAGAAACTGTGTTTGATGCCTTGAAGTTGGTTGTTCGCGAAAATAAAATTCAGATGCAGTATGAAGGTTCCAAGGGAACACCCTATATAAAAGGGATTAATAATCTTTATGAGTTTGACGGCGGACCTTTAAGCGGGTGGATGTATAGTGTCAACGAAGTGAATGCAAGCTATGGGTGTAATGAAGCTAAGCTCAAAAATGGTGACGTCATTGAATGGAACTATACCTGTGATATGGGTAGAGATATAGGGAATAAGTGACCGGGGGAGTGAAGAAGGACGAAAGTGGTTACGGAAATAAGGGGGAGACAGCCTTGAACAGAGCATTCTCAGCGTTTCATCCATCAGTGAACTTTGTATTTTTTGCAATTATCTTAGCATTTACGATGCTTTTTATGCATCCGATTTTTTTGGGCTTAACCTTAACTTCAGCCCTTATTTTCTCCTTAATTTTGAATGGGCGAAGGGGCGTGAAGCTAAGTCTCTTATTCTATCTCCCCATGTTCTTATTAATCGCCATCATTAACCCCTTATTCAATCATAGAGGAAGAACAATGTTGTTTTACTTCATGGACAATCCCATTACGTTAGAGGCCATCTTTTTTGGAATATGTTCGGCGGCGTCTCTGATCGCCATTATGGCCTGGTTCTCTTGTTACAATAAAGTCATTACCTCGGATAAGTTTTTGTATTTGTTTGCCAAGATGATTCCGGCGGTGGCCTTGCTGATTACAATGACGATTCGAATGACTTCTAAACTAAAATATCAACTGAAGACAATATCGAATGCTCAACACACGATAGGGATAGATCATAGTACAGGAAATCTAATCGAGAGAGTAAAAAAAGGAATGAGAGTCATATCCATACTGCTGAGCTGGTCTATGGAGGATGCGATTGAAACGGCGGATTCCATGAAGGCTAGAGGATATGGGCTGAAAAATCGAACGACATTTTCACTTTTTAACTTTGATAAGCGGGATGGTTTAGTATTAGGCGTGATTAGCGTACTAGGGGGCATATGCTTTGCGGGATATTTCGCAGGATACGGGACGATGCAATTTTATCCGTCAATCAGGCCTATGGATTTATCAACCCCGGCTATCGTCCTATACCTAGTATTTGCTGTGTTAGCGTTTTTACCGATTATTATCGAAGTAAAGGAGAGCTACAAATGGCGTTTTTACAAATCAAAAATTTGAGCTTTTCCTATCCTAAGACCGAGGCAAGAGCACTCCAAAGTGTGAACTTAGAGATTAAGGAAGGCGAGCTTATTTTAGTCTGTGGGGTGTCAGGCTGTGGCAAGAGCACCCTTTTACGGCATATAAAACGTGAGATTACGCCGCATGGTCGTAAGAGGGGTACGGTACTCTATAGAGGTCTAGAAATTGAAAAATTAGATCGAAAAATCGCAGCCTCTGAAATTGGATTTGTGATGCAAGATCCTGAAACTCAGTTAGTGACAGATACCGTTTGGCATGAATTGGCCTTTGGTCTTGAAAATTTAGGGCTAAGCACGTCCGAAATTCGTCGTAAGGTGGCCGAAATGGCGAGCTTCTTTGGTATCGATGGCTGGTTTAGAAAATCGGTGGATGAATTGTCCGGCGGCCAAAAACAGCTCTTAAACCTAGCCTCGGTGATGGCCATGCAACCCAAGCTACTAATCTTAGATGAACCGACGGCCCAGCTAGATCCGATTGCGGCTCAAGACTTCCTAGCAACGATCGCCAAAATCAATCGAGACTTAGCGGTAACCGTCATTTTGACAGAACATCGACTAGAAGAAGTATTCCTAATGGCGGATAGAATTGTGGTCATGGAAAAAGGGAAAATAGTTTGTTTTGATACACCGGAGCAAACCGCCAAACTCTTAGCGGATAGGAAGGCTCAACAGACGATCTTTAAAGGATTGCCTTCTGCAATTCGAATTTATAGCGAGATAAGGTTGGGCAATGATTGTCCTTTAAGCGTGAGGGACGGGAGAAAATGGCTCGATGAATTTATGACCCCAGTCGGGAGGGTCTTCAATGATCCAGTGAATGATCAAGCTCAAAAGCAAAAGCCTGTCATCAAAGCCGAAGAAATATGGTTTAAGTATGCGAAGGACGGAAATGACATTTTGCGGGGATTTTCGCTTAAGGCCTACTCGGGGGAAATACTCTGTGTGTTAGGGGGCAACGGAACCGGTAAAACGACCATGCTCGGCGTGATTTCAGGATTACTAAAACAGTATCGAGGAAAGGTTGAAATTAGCGGTAAAAGAATAGAAACTTTCCAAGCGAAAGAGCTTTATCGCAACAATATAGCTCTCTTACCTCAAAATCCGAGAGCGTTATTTGTTTGTGATACCGTCCTAGGGGATCTGAAAGAGGCGGCAACTATACTTAGACTGGATAATGATAGTATAAGAACTGAAATTGACAGGATTGCCAAAGAATTGAGAATCACTCAATTCTTTGAACGACATCCGTATGATTTAAGTTGTGGAGAGCAGCAAAAGGTGGCCCTCGCTAAGTTGTTACTATTGGAACCCATAATAGTGTTATTAGACGAGCCGACCAAGGGGCTGGATGCCGAGTCTAAGGAGGAATTAGGGATAATCCTAAAAAGGTTATGCAGTAAAGAGGTTGCGATGGTTATAGTGACTCATGATATCGAATTTGCTGCGGAGTATGCAGATCAATGTGCCATGATGTTTGACGGGGATATTGTATCAGAAGGAAAACCTAATGAGTTTTTTGCAGGAAACAATTTTTATACGACAGCTGCCAATCGGATGGCAAGAGGCATCTTCCCCGATGCCGTGACTTGTGAGGATGTGATTGAACTGTGCAAGATAAGCGTCTAAGCAGGTATACAAAAATAATCAGAATCATGTTGATCATTTTATTACCGTTATTGATGGTGCTATCTTCGTTAAGTGGGGATAAGAACTACGGTTTATTAAGTCTGATATTTATAATCGTTGCGATGGTTCCGTTCTTCCTAAGGTTTGAAAAGCGTCGGCCAGAGGCCAGAGAATTGGTGGTTATTGCTGTAATGGCTGCTTTGGCGGCCTTAGGGCGGGTTGTATTTGCCCCGATTCCCAATTTCAAGCCAACCTCCGCTATTATCATCATAACAGCTCTGGCGTTCGGACCTGAGGCAGGGTTCTTAACAGGTGCTACAGCGGCAGTAGCCTCAAATTTATTTTTCGGACAAGGTCCATGGACCCCGATGCAAATGTTTTGTTGGGGGATGATCGGTTTTGGCGCAGGGATATTGGGGAATGCAGGTTTCCTCAAACGGAAATTCAGCTTATCCGCCTATGGACTCTTATCCGGGTTTGCCTTTGGCTGGGTCATGAATCTCTGGTATATTATCGGATTTATCAACCCTATTACCTGGCAGGCTATAGTAGCAGCGTTCATATCAAGTTTCTGGTTTGATTTTACACATGCAGTATCAACCCTAATCTTCCTTCTTGTGTTGGCGAAACCTTGGCTAAAAAAGCTAGAGAGGATAAAAGTTAAATTTGGCTTGATGGAATGAGCATATGCTAAGGGAGCTGTGAGAGCTCACTCGAAAGTGCATTTTTAAAGAGTACATATGTGTAAATAACATAGTGGATGGGAGTGAAATGTCATGATTACAGCCACTGTTCATAGTCTAGAAGGTGTTATCTGCAGACTCGGGTTAGACCCACTCATAGTTAACCGCTTTATGGAGGAGTGGTTACAAACTGCACACGAGGTTTCGTTTGAGGAAGCTAATGAGGTAGCTTGTATATTGAACAAAATGAAAAGATGCACTAAGTACTATTTAGCCCCAGATCCTACACAAGAGGGTCATCAGGTCGTGCTCATTGTGAGAAAAAATCGAGTAATTACTGTACTTACTCAGTTAACCAATTCCTTTTTCGGTGTACCTGAGGCTAAGACGATAAATGGCACACGTATGATTAGAACACTCGGGGGTGAGATGTATGAAGACAATGGCAATATGTGCATCCTCGCTATCTGGGTAAGCCTTTTATATCTAATAGATCGCGCAGATTTTTTACTTCTTGAAGGGCTCTTTTAAGAAAGATCTCAGGAGACTCCTCGCGTTCCTCAGTCGTCGGATAAGCTTCTAGCGTCAAACACCCTCGATAACCAGTTGGAAAGTGTTGGGCTACCATAACCCAATCAATAATGCCATGCCCAGGTAACCAATGCCGGTCTTCGAGTCCGTCATTATCCGACAAATGGGTCGACGCAAATTTTTTATCGGACAAACAGGACTTAAGCCTACTAGGCAATTTTAACTAAAACATCCATTATTATTATGATAATATTAAAAAGGTATGCACTAACTATGCCTTTTTGTGGAAATTATGCAGGATTTTGCAGTTGAATTTATCTTATTTTATGAAGGGGGTAAATATTTTGATTATTAAGAAGTTTTTGAGAAAGATTATCGCCGGGTCTGTAATCTCAAGTATGCTCATTTCATCCATACTCTGCTATTCGCCTTTTCTTCCTAAGGCAGAAGCAGCAACAACAGAACATAACAGTTCTAACTCTATGCCCTTGATTCAAACGCTTAATAAACAAATAGCCGATCCGGATCAACAGAAAGAATCTGATTCCAAAAGTGTTAATGAAATACTAGATAATCCTAGTTCTAGCAAAACTGATCCAAATAATTCATTGGAAGATCAAAAAACAGATCGTTTCATCGTTAAATACAAAAGCGAAAACCAAAAAGAAGAATTAGTCAATAAAGTAAAAGGAAATCTCAAAGAAAGAAAACTTACGAAGAACAATAAATTAGACGTTTATATAACTTCGGAAAAACTAAAAAAAGAAGATTTCAGCGCCTTGCTCAAACAAAAAGAGGCCGATAGTAATATCGAATATATCCAACCGGACTATGAATTGGAAATATCCTCCAACGATCCCTGCTTTGAAAGCCAGTGGGGATTAAGTAATAGTTCGCTGGTAGCAACCGGAAAGCAACTCTTACAAGATGACCCATCCAATAAAAATGATACGGAATTTAACAAGGATTTATTAATCAGTCTGATTGGTGATCCAATAAAACTAGAAATGTTAGTACATGTACTACAAAATCTACCAATTGAGGATCCACAATACAGAAGCATACTGGATAATATAACCCATAGTAATCTCCAGCAGGAACCAATCAATGAAGAAACCCTGTACAATCTCCTAAATGATTACATAATAACAAACCCAACCTACCTGGAAATGTTTAAAAATTCACTACCTAAAGATATGGCAGATATTCTCTTCGAAGACAAAGGTCAAACTCAAACCGGCTATCAGGTAGATGCCGGGGTAGTCCCAGCCTGGCATCTATCCGAAGGTGCTGGGGTCTTGGTAGCAGTCTTAGACACCGGCATAGATATTACCCATGAAGATCTGGCAGGGAACATCTGGGCCAACAGTACGGAAATACCCGGCAATGGAATCGATGACGACGGAAATGGCTATATAGACGATGTTAGCGGCTGGAACTTCTCTGCAGACAATAATCTGGTTCATCAAGAGAGTCTGAGCAGTGACGAGGTGCATGGAACACAGGTAGCCGGAATCATAGCGGCAGTTAAAGATAACTCGCAAGGAATCGCCGGAGTTGCACCAGCGGCTAAAATACTGCCATTGAAGGTGTTCGAAAATGGCAAAGCCTATACCAGCAATATCATCAATGCCATCAACTACGCAGAGGAAATGGGTGCCAAGGTAGCAAACTGCAGTTGGGGCTCAAGCAATGACAACCCGGCACTTAAAGAAGCCATCGAAGGTTCCAATATGCTGTTTGTTTGTGCAGCTGGCAACAGCGGTTCAAACATCGATAATACCCCGGTATATCCGGCAGCCTTCGACTGTCCCAATATAATAACAGTAGCCTCAATAAACAATACAGGCAACTTATCCAGCTTTTCCAATTACGGCGAAACAGCTGTCGATGTAGCAGCGCCAGGAGAAAATATTATCAGCACAACACCCGGCAATACCTATGGAGCCAACAGTGGAACCTCCATGGCGGCTGCCTTTGTCTCAGGGGAAGCTGCCCTACTGATCAGTAAATTTGGCGATTCAAATATCAGTGATCTAAAACAGAGGATCATAAATTCTTCCGATAGATTGTCTACACTTGCCCAAAAAACCTCTCAAGGGCGAAAAATCAATTGCTCCAATGCCCTAAATGAGATCTACCCTGACGAGGTTATTGAGATACAGGGAGATTATGTTCCCAATGTCAACGAAACAACGGAAATCTCGGAAGAAGATTATAGTTTATATGCCGCAGCTGCAGCAACCGGACAGTTTACCAGCGTTGCTTGCGGTAGTGATCATACACTGGCTTTAAAAAACGATGGAACGGTTTGGACTTGGGGGAATAACAGTTATGGTCAGCTTGGTAATGGCTCCTATAATAACAGTATATTCCCGATACAAGTACCTGGTTTAACAGGAGTGACAGCAATCGCAGGGGGATATAGTCACTCAATAGCTTTAAAAAATGATGGCACGGTATGGACATGGGGATATAACAATTATGGCCAGCTGGGGGACGGAACGACAACAAACAGAACTACCCCGGTACAGGTGTCTGGCTTAAACGGAGTTATTATTACGGCAATTGCAGGTGGAAGGTTACACACAGTAGCGTTGAAAAGTGATGGCACGGTCTGGACATGGGGATATAACTATTATGGCCAGCTGGGAGACGGAACAACTACCAACAAAACTAACCCTGTACAGGTGCTAGGATTAACAGGTGTGACGTCAATTGCAGGAGGATCTTATCATACTATAGCGTTGAAGAATGATGGCACGGTCCGGACGTGGGGATATAACTATTATGGTCAGTTGGGGGATGGCACAACCACAAATAGGACTACCCCGGTGAACGCAATTGGATTGACAGGAATGATAGCAATTGCCGGAGGATATTATCATACAATAGCATTGAAGAATGATGGCACGGTCTGGACCTGGGGAAGTAACAGTAATGGCCAGCTGGGGGACGGAACGACTATAAAAAAATCAACCCCGGTACAGGTACCTGGATTAATGGGAGTTACTGCAATTGCCGGAGGATATTATCATACCATAGCATTGAAGAATGATGGTACGGTCTGGGCATGGGGAGATAACACTTTTGGTCAGCTGGGAGACGGAACGACAACGAACAGATCTACTCCAGTACAGGTGTCTGGCTTGACAGGAGCGACAGCAATTGCAGGAGGATATTATCATACTATAGCACTAAAAAATGATGGTACGGTAAGGACCTGGGGATATAACTATTATGGTCAGCTGGGGGACGGAACTACAACAAACAGAACTACCCCGGTACAAGTGTCTGGCTTGACAGGAGTGACAGCAATTGCAAGCGGATATGCTCATTCAATAGCGTTAAAGAATGATGATACGGTAAGGACCTGGGGATATAACTGGTATAGCCAGCTAGGCAACAATGTTAAAGGCTATAGAGAATCACCGGCATGGGTTTTGGGAAAAAGTCAAACAGCTACATTGCCGGGTACGACGGGTAGCTTTATTAAAATTGCAAGTGGATTTAGTCACACCATCGCTTTAAAGAATGATAGTACAATATGGACTTGGGGTTCTAACAGTTATGGTCAACTGGGAGATGGAACGACTATAGATAAGTCTAGCCCAGTACAGGTGCCTGGATTAACGGGAATCACAGCCATAGCCGGTGGAGGTTCACACACAATAGCCTTAATGAATGACGGCACGGTCTGGACCTGGGGTTCTAACGGATATGGCCAGTTGGGAGACGGAACGTATACAAACAGAACTACCCCGGTGCAGGTACCCGGATTGACGGGAGTAACGGCAATTGCAGCAGGAAATTATCATACAATCGCCTTGAAGAATGATGGTGCGGTCAGGACATGGGGATACAACAATAATGGCCAACTGGGAGACGGAACGACTACCAACAAAACTACCCCGGTACAGGTGCTAGGATTAACAGGTGTGACGTCAATTGCAGGTGGATATGGTCATACCATAGCGTTGAAGAATGATGACACGGTCTGGACATGGGGATATAACAGTAATGGCCAGTTGGGAGATGGAACGACAACAAACAAGTCTACCCCGGTGCAGGTGCCAGGCTTAACGGGAATTACGGCAATTACAAGTAGATATAGTCACACAATAGCGTTGAAAAATGATGGCACTGTCTGGACATGGGGAGATAACTATTATGGCCAACTGGGAGACGGAACGACTACACAAAAGGTAACCCCGGTACAGGTGCCAGGCTTAACGGGAGTGACGGTAATTGCAGGAGGCTATGGTCACACAGTAGCCTTGAAGAATGATGGCACTGTCTGGACATGGGGATATAACTATTATGGTCAACTGGGAGACGGAACGACTACACAAAAGGTAACCCCGGTACAGGTGCCAGGCTTAACGGGAGTGACGGCAATTGCAGGAGGCTATGGTCACACAGTAGCCCTGAAGAATGATTGCACGGTATGGACATGGGGGTATAACGGTAATGGCCAGCTGGGGGACGGAAAGACTACAAACAAATCTAATCCTGTACAGGTACCTGGATTGACAGGAGTAACGGCAATTGCGGGTGGAAATGGTCACACAATCGCCCTGAAGAATGATGGCACGGTATGGACATGGGGAGATAACTCTTATGGACAACTGGGAGACGGAACGATAACAAGCAAGTCCACCCTAGTACAGGTGACTGGATTAACAGGCGTGATAACAATTGCAGGTGGAAATTCTCAAACAATAGCATTGAAAAATGACGGTACGGTCTGGACATGGGGATATAACGGTTTTGGACAACTGGGAGACGGAACGACAACAAAGAAGTCTACCCCGGTGCAGGTACCCGGATTGACGGGAGTAACGGCAATTGCAGCAAGAAATTATCATACAATCGCCTTGAAGAATGATGGCACAGTCTGGACATGGGGATATAACAGTAATGGCCAACTGGGAGATGGAACGACAACGAACAGGCTAACCCCGGTACAGGTGACTGGCTTGACCGGAGTTACGGCAATTGTCGGTGGGGACTACCACACAATAGCGTTGAAAAATAATGGCACGGTCTGGTCATGGGGATATAACTATTTCGGCCAGCTAGGAGATGGATCGACTATAAGCAAGTCTACCCCGGTACAGGTATCAGGATTAACGGGAGTTACAGCTATGGCAGGTGGCAATTCCCACTCAATAGCGTTAAAGAATGATGGTACGGTTTGGACCTGGGGTTGTAACGGCAATGGCCGGCTGGGGGACGGAACAACTATAACTAGGCTAACCCCGGTACAGGTGTCAGGATTAACAGGGGTTACGGCAATTGCAGGTGGAGATTATCACACCATAGCATTAAAGAATAATGGTACTATCTGGACATGGGGATATAACAACGTGGGTCAACTGGGAGACGGTACAAAAACAGATAAGTCTACCCCTGTACAGGTGTCTGGAATGACAGGAGTTATGGCTATTGCAGGTGGAAGTTGCCGCACAATCGCCTTGAAAAATGATGGCACTGTCTGGATATGGGGCTCTAACAGCAATGGTGCCCTTGGGTTGGGTGATCCATTGTACAAATGTTACCCAGTCTGGGTTTTAGGTTCAACCCTGGATGCTCAGAATCTAACAGCAACAGCTACATCTACAACAATAACCCTGACCTGGCCCGCAGTAGATAATGCCTCCGGCTATGATATTGAAGCAGATGGTACGGTAATTAATAATGGTACAAATACTATGTATGTGCACAGCGGCTTGTTGCCGAATACAACTCATACCTACAGGTATAGGGCAAAGGACGCCAGTGGTGCAGGTGATTGGAGCACACTGTTAATTGTAAGTTTATGTACGAAAAGTAGTATTATTTATTATAAAGATATCAATGGCCAATTAGAAAATACAATTATCTTGGATTTCATATATGACAATAATGGAAACTTGATTCAGAAAAGGTATTCGTCTCCTTGATAAATCTTAAATAATACTTGCCAAGCAGTAAAGTAATCGCTTAGTAAGTATTAGCCAAGAAATAATCTGGGATTTACTTAATGACCCCGGTTTTTCAAAAGATAACGATATTTATTGTTTAGTTATTTAATTTAATTTATTTAATTATAAAGTCAGGAGGCTTATTATGATATTCTCTAGTAAAAAAAGCAACATATATAAAAGAATAATATCATTTTTCCTAATAATGGTCCTGGTACTAATAAATTTGGTACTCCCATTTCCAGGTAATACTGCAGAAGCAAAAACTGATACAAGTCAGGCGAAAACGAAAATTAAACAAGAAATTACATCCCAAAGAACCAGGAATTCCAAATCTTATCTTAATGAAGATGGGAGAACGTTTACCAGCCAAATCTATCAAGGCCCGATCCATTATTTGGATGAAAACAAAAGCTGGCAGGAAATAGATAATGAATTGGTAGAAACCCAGAAAAACGGATTTAAGTATGAGAATAAAGCAAACGAATTCAAATTATATTTTTCTGAGCTTTCCGGGGGGAAGGATTTCATCCGTTTTCAAAAAGGGAAAAATGCTATTGATATTAGTCCGGTTGAAACAAAATATGTAAAAAAAGAGTTCGAAAAAGATAAAACTAAAATTAAAGATAAAGCCATTGAATCCCAAACAGTTGAGAAAGAAGATCTGGAAAAGAAAGCTTCTCAAAAACCGGAGAAGGCAAAACAAGTTTCAGCAATTAAAAATATTAAGTCTGAAACAGATAATAAACTGAATTATGAGGGAATTTTTTCTGATGTAGATTTCTCTTATACAGTAAAAGAGAGCATGTTAAAAGAAGATATTACTATTCATAAATATACAGATAACAATACCTTTTCATTTGAGGTAAATACAGAGAATCTATATTTGGAAAAAGCAGATAACCCAAATACTATCTTAATAAAAAAAGAAGGAACAGATAAATTAATCGCAAGTTTTCAAGCTCCCTTCATGAAAGACTCCAAAAATAATATATCCAAAAATTTGGCATTAGAATTAAGACAAGAAAACGGTAAAAGTTATGTAGATGTAATAGCGGACGAAGACTGGCTCAAGGATGAAAAAAGAGCATATCCTGTAGTTATTGATCCGATTTTATACTATTTTAATTCTCTGCCGGAAGATACTTATGTAAGATCAGGATATATGGAGGATGTTAATTTTAACCAATACTACACTAGTTATTCGTTAGAAGCAGGATGTAATAAGGTCACATTTGATGAAGAATTACAATATCTTTTTCATACGCCATTTTGTGTTAACGATGATTGTGAATCCTACCTTAAATTTAATTTACCTGTCTTGCCTTCCGGAGCAAGAATATTATATGCGAATTTTAACGCATTAGCCTCGGATTACTATAGTTGGGGTTATAATCAAAGTTTAGGAAATATTAATCTGCACAGAATTAATTCTGCCTGGGATGATGACCAGGTTACCTGGAATACCAAACCGGCCTATGGTTCGGTTGAAGCTGCGGCACAACTACAAGGCGGACAATGGGGAATTTATGAATTTGAAGATTTTTGGGGCAATAACTACCAGTTAGATACATACCAAAACGGTGTTTATAGTGTGAATATTACGCCACTGTTTAGAGACTGGTATCAAGGGACACAACCTAATTATGGATTGGCCCTGACCGGTGACGATAATAATACGGGGGTAGCTATTTTCCACTCCAGTGAAGAATACTCTATAGCGGAAAGACCTTGGCTAACGGTTTTTTACGATCTGGATTCTTTGGGTTATGCCAATAATTGGGGTTTCACTGATGAATCAACGAATGTATACAACGGAAATTTACTGGAACAGGCAGTAGATATGTTTGTTCCAGGCCGGGGAGAACCGGTTAATATAACCAGGACCTATAATAGTCGTTCCAATCGTGAAGGGCTTTTTGGAAAAGGTTGGACATCCAATCTTGAGGTCAGAGTGGAAGATGTTGAAGGGGAAGCCATTTTTCTTTACGATGCCAACGGGACAGAACGTGTTTTTTTACCTTGGATAGGTACTTTGATAGATAATAGCTATATTTCCGAAACTACTCCGGGAGCTGCTACAGGGGGTGGGGCCAAGCAGGAAAGGATAATAAAAGAAAGTAACGGTACTTACACGATCACTCAAATTAGTGGTACGAAAATTACTTTTAATTCTTCAGGAAAAATAATCAGCATTACAGATAAAAACAATAATCTGACAACCTATAACTACAATACCGGTACAGGAAAACTGGAAAGCATTAGCGATCCGTCCGGGCGGGCTATTACCTTTTCCTATAATGCCAACGGAAACATAGAACAGGCAACGGATCCTGCCGGTAAGACGGTGCACTACACATATGACGGGAATAACCGTTTAGTCTCGTGTCTCGATCAAGAGAACAAGATTCTTGCCTATGAATATAATGCAGATCATAATTTAACCAAGATTACTTATCCCAGGGGCAATTACATTAGCTACGGTTATGACGACCAAGACAGAGCAACTGCGGTAACCAGGACAATCACCGTTAACGGTACACCAACCACAGCAACCTCTGTGATAGCCTACGATCCGGCCAATAAACGGACAACAGTTACGGATGCCAATGGTCGAAAAATAGCCTATGAATATGATGATATGGGTAATTTAGTCAAGGTTGCCCAGGACCCGGATAATTTAAACTATCGTACTCTCATAAATTATAATACAGATAAAGATGAACTTGAGTCAGTAGCAAATCCCAATACAGTTGCAGCGGGCGGTACAGTTTCCTATGGATTACATTATGATGAATTCGGAAGAGTCGATTCGGTAACCAACCCTCTTAATGAAAGCACCTCGATAGAATATGGAGGGACAAATCATACAGTTTCATCTGGTGAGAGTACGGCACAGTCAGTATCCGATGGTAACGGTAATATCACTCACACCATAGATGGCTTAAAACAAGGAAATACGTTCGCTTATGATCAATATGGAAATATTACACGGGAAACAGACAAGCTATCCGGGACAGATAATCTTGTAACCAATTCCAGCTTTGAAGAAGGTTTTACAAATTGGGATCTAGCCATGCAAGCTGGAAACAGTGCCACCAAAGTTATTTCCGTCAGTTCATATAAATTTGGCAAAAAATCATTAGAGATAACCAATCCCAGCGGCTGGATAGAATATACCAATAACAATAGCGCTTTTACCTATGATCCGGCCAAAACATATACTTTAAGCGGATATATAAAGACAACCAATCTTTCTACAAATGCGGCACATCTCAAAATAAAGTGTTATAACAGCAGCGGCAGTTTTCTGGGCGAAGTGAAAAGCCCTCAGCTTAAAACGGCCAATGACTGGACGAGACTAAACCTTGTTCTGACACCGGACCAGGTTCCGGTAGGGACCGCAAAGATAAAACCAGCGCTAGCCATGGACGCTGCATCAGGTACCGCCTGCTTCGATGGAATTCAGCTGGAAGAGGGAGCCAACCAAAGCGCCTATAATTATTTAAGTAACAGCAGCTTTGAAAGAGATGCCAACGCCGATGGAGCACCCGATGACTGGACGGTATTTGCCCCTCATGAAATAAGTCAGACCGGTTTTTCCGGGAATTCCAGTGTCAGATTAATAAATGACGGAACCTATCCGGATATTTATCTATCCCAGCACGTTAACCTATTCCTGTCGGCCAATAGCGATCTCACCTTATCAGGATGGTCCCAGGCATTTTTAGCTGAGCCAAATGGCGGTTTTTACGGACTTAGGGCCATAGTAGAATATGCCGACAGCACCACTGAAACATTTGATTTTGGCTCTAATAAAGGGGTTCATGCCTGGGAACAAATAGTAGGAAATATCCACCTGACCAAAGCAGCCTCAGGGATAACCATCAAATGCAAATATGATAACCAGAACGGTTATGTCTGGTTTGACAGCCTCCGTTTACAGGAAGGAAAAAACAGCACAGAGATTCAATATGATCCCTCAGGCAATTATCCCCTTGCCGTAACCAATGCCTTGGGTCAATCAGTGGGTATGCAATATGATACAAGTGGCAATTTGACGCATGTCACCGATCC